>JAEWFU010000394.1 GCA_023388675.1 Pseudomonadota bacterium
GCCATGATGCCGAGCGGCCCGCCCGACAGCACCACCCGCTCGTAGTCGAGCCCGGACATCAGCACCTCGACGCCCTTGCCCTCCTCGTAAAGCACGTTCTCGAACGGCACTTCGACATCCTCGAACACCAGCTCGCCGGTATCGGAGCCGCGCATGCCCAGCTTGTCCAGCTTCTGCGCGACGGAAAAGCCTTTCATCCCGCGCTCGATCAGGAAGGCGGTGATGCCGCGCGAGCCCATCGTCGGCTCCGTCTTGGCGTAGACGACCAGCGTGTTCGCCGCGGGGCCATTGGTGATCCACATCTTCGAGCCGCTGAGCACGTAGCGGTCGTTCTTCTTGTCTGCCCGCAGCTTCATCGACACCACGTCCGATCCCGCGCCCGGCTCCGACATGGCGAGCGCCCCCACGGCCTCGCCGGAGCAGAGCGCCGGCAGGTATTTCTGCTTCTGTTCCTGCGTGCCCCAGCGGTTGATCTGGTTGACGCACAGGTTGGAATGCGCGCCATAGGAAAGCCCGACGGAGGCGGAGGCGCGGGTGATCTCCTCCATGGCAACGACATGGGCGAGATAACCCATGCCGGTGCCGCCGAAGTCGGGATCGGCCGTCATACCCAGCAGGCCGAGCGCGCCCATCTCGCCCCAGAGGTGGGCGGGGAACTCGTTGGAACGATCGATCTCGCCAGCGAGCGGCGCGATCCTGTCCTGCGCGAAGCGGCGCACCATGTCGCGCAGCGCGTCGATGTCCTCGCCGAGGCCGAAATTCATCACATGGTCGTACATGGGTTTCTCCCCCTTATCTGTCGCGCGCGCCCACGAGGCGCATCGTCATCTTGTGATAGGTATCCGTCACTTCGGCGACGGAAAGGCGTTCGTCCGGTCGGAACCAGACGATCACGCCCGTGACCATCTGGATGATGGCCATCGCGGTCAGCGTCACGTCCTCGACCGTGAAAAGACCGGTATCGGCCCCTTCGCGAAGAATCTGTCGCAGTTCTTTTTCGTAACCCGCGCGAAACCGCAGGATCGTGGACAGCCGGTCGCGCGACAGCGACCGCAACTCCATATTGTTGACATGCGTCGAGTGCCGCCGCTCAACATGGAACTCGATATGGTTCCTGACGAACGCTGCCAGCAGGGTCGCCGCGTCCCCGGCCGCCGGCCGGGCGGCCTCCCAGCTTGCGACCAGCGCGTTCATATGCGCCACCATGAGATCGTAGAGCAGGTCTTCCTTGGTCGGGAAATAGCGGTAGAGGGCAGCCGGTTGCACGCCGACCTCGGCTGCAAGCTGGCGCATCGACACCGCTTCGTAGCCGTAGCGCGCGATCAGGTTGACGGCCGCGTCACGGATCGCGGCTTGCGTCCTTTCGCCGTCCGATCCTGCCGTTCGCGCCATCGCGTCCTCCAATGCGCAAGTAATAAAACGAACGTTCAATTAATTCAAGGATGCCGAGAAAGAATATTTGCGGAACCCGCGCCAGCGATGCCTCGTTGAAAGGCATGCCGCAGTCGACCGGATTCTCCGCTGCGCGATTTCGACGATTGCCGCTCGTCACCGCCGCGGCAGGTTTCGTTGCAGTCTGCGCCATCATCCTTTCGCTTCTTCCTGAATGGATGCTTTTTCGCCAGCGTCTCGCTTTCAGCGTGTTCGACATGGAGGACAATGCGGTGCTCCGCCCCTTCGACCACACGACGCACGACGGGCTGAGGTTGCGGTCCTGGTACGTGCCTGCACAGGACGATAAACCGGTGGTGGTCTATTTCCCTGGTCGGGACGGCGACCTGTTGCGAAAGCCGGGGCATCTCCTCGAACTGACGGGGGACGGCTATGGCGTGCTGCTTGCCGGCTATCGCGGTTATGGCGGCAATCCGGGTGTTCCTCGCGAGTTCGACCTCTATCTCGACGCGATCTCCATGCTCGGCCAGTTTGCGGAGAGGGTGGAGGCGCCGGGAGGTTTGGTGCTCTACGGCTATTCCATGGGAACGGGCATTGCCGCCAATACGGCTGCGCAAATGGAGGTAAACGCGGTCATACTGGAAGCTCCGATTTCGAACTTTCTGCAGGCGGTAAGACAGCAGGCGGGAAACGTGCCGGCCATCCTCGTGCGCTCGCGGTTCGACAACCTGTCCCGGATAGCCGAAATCAAGGCCCCGATCCTGCTTCTTGCAGGAGGGCAGGATCCGGTCACGCCGGCCGTGTTCGCCTGGGCGCTGGCGGAGGCGAACCCTGTGTTCGCCCATGTCGAGGTGATCGACGATGCGAACCACGTCAACATCATCCGGCTCGGGGGCAGGCAGGTCGTGCGCGATTTCCTTGCCCGGCTCTGGAGCGGACAAGAGCAGGGCGTAACAGTCGCACTGGCTTCCGGTTTCGGCGAAATTCTCCCTGTGCTGCCGGCTTTCCTTTCCAGGAGCGGAGAATGATAGGCGGGCGTCCCGAAGCCACGCAGAAGCCTCTCGCGCAAATATAGTTGACTCAGTCCACTAATTGAAGGCAGGCTGACTGTCGTGGATCGAGGACCTTTGCGATGACCGAATTGGAGGAAAGCGTGCGCGGCGTGCGCGAATTCAACCGCTTCTACACGCGCACCATCGGTCTTCTCAACGAGACGCTGACCGAAAGCGACTTCACGTTGACGGAAGCGCGCGTGCTCTTCGAGCTAGGGCACCGTGACGTGCCGACCGCCGCCGAAATCGCCGACGGTCTGCTGCTGGACCCGGCCTATCTGGCGCGCATTCTGCGTCGCTTTCGGGAAACGGGCCTGCTTGTCGTAGGCGCCGACCCGAAGGACCGTAGACGCCGCACGTTAGAACTGACCGCTGAGGGGCAGCGGGCCTTGTCGGGATTGCAGGCGCGCTCCGAGCACCAGATATCGGCGATGATGGCCGGGCTGAACCCGGTCGGCAGGCAGAACCTGCTCGATGCCATGGCGCGGATTCGCGAGACGCTCGGGCAGCCTGCGACGTTGGCTTCGCCGGTGACGCTGCATTCGCACGAGCCGGGCGACATCGGCTGGGTCATCCAGCGGCAGGCAAGCCTCTACGCCGATGAGTATGGCTGGAACATCGAGTTCGAGGCGTTGATTGCAGGCATCTGCGCGGATTTTCTCCGCGGCTACCAGCCGGAACGCGAATTCTGCTGGATCGCGAAGCGCAACGGCGAGCGCCTCGGCGCGGTGTTTCTTGTCAGGCAGGACGAGGAAGAGGCGAAGCTGAGGCTGCTCCACGTTGAACGGGCGGCGCGCGGCGCCGGGGTCGGCGCCATGCTGGTTGCGCGCTGCGTCGAGCAGGCCCGCCAGTGCGGTTACCTCCGGCTGACGCTCTGGACCAACTCCATACTGGCCGATGCCCGGCGGCTCTATGAACGGGCAGGCTTCGCGCTGGAGCGGGAGGAGCCGCATTTCAGCTTCGGCAAGAACCTTATCGGCCAGTATTGGCGACTGGACCTCTGAGATCCCCGACAGTCATCCCCGCGCTGCCGCCAGGGCTGCCGGAAGTTCCTGCTCGAACAGGTCGATTTCAGCTTCGGGGCCGACACTGACTCTTATGCAGCGATCGAGCACCGGTGCCATCGGCTTGCGCACGAATACGTCGCGCGCGATCAGCGCCTGCATGACCTTGAGCGCGAATGCGCTATCTCCGCCGCAATCGAAGGTGACGAAATTGGTGGCCGACGGCAGCGGCTTCTGGCCGTTGGCCTCCGCGATCGCTGCGATCCGGTCCCGGCATGAAGCGACTGAATCGATCACGGAACGAAGGTAGCCCTGATCGGCGAGCGCGGCCAGCGCCGCGGTCTGCGCGATGCGGTTGACGCCGAAATGGTTGCGAACCTTGTCGAACGCCCGAATCGTCTCGGTCTCGCCTATGGCGTAGCCGCAGCGCAGTCCGGCCAGGCCGTAGGCTTTCGAAAAGGTACGCATTCGCAGGACGTTGGGCCGCGTGACGTCGAGCGGTGGAATGGCCGAGGCCGGGGCGGTTTCGCCATAGGCTTCGTCGAGAACAAGCAGCGTCGTTTCCGGCAGGGCCTCGATCAGCCGCGAGACGTCCGTGGCGTCCCACCATGTGCCCATCGGATTGTCAGGGTTGGAGAGATAGACCAGCGGCGCATTTTCGCGCCGGGCCATCTCGGCCAACCCTTGCAGGTTTTCACGATCGTCCACATAAGGCACGGTCACCAATCGCCCGCCGAAACCCGCAACATGATAGTTGAAGGTCGGATAGGCGCCGAGCGAGGTCACGACTGGCTGCCCGGGTTCCACGAACAGCCGCACGATCAGCCCCAGCAATCCGTCGATCCCCTCGCCGACCGTGATGTTTTCCGGTGCGACGCCAAGATGAGTGGCCAGCGCCACCTTCAGGTCGTGGTTTTCTGGATCGGCGTATTTCCATACGTCGCCCGCCGCCTCGGCAATGGCAGTCTTGACCGCGGGCGAAGGACCGAAGCCGCTTTCATTGGCGCCGATGCGCGCACGAAAGGGGCGTCCGCGCTGGCGCTCCTGTGTTTCGGGGCCGACGAACGGCACAGTCGCAGGCAATGTTGCGGCAAGGGCTGTGAGGGCAGGGCGGTTCATGATCGGCAAAGGCTTGAGCAGGTTGCGGATGCTGCGCTTTACAGCGTTTCATAAGCTTTGGCGATCTGCGAAAGCATGGCGATCTCCAGCGCGGTTGCATCGTCGTCGCTGGCTTCGGGGCGTGACGAGGTCTTGGCGATGACCACGCGGCTTTGCGGGTCGGCCCACAGCCACTGACCGTGGATGCCCACGGCGGCGAGGGTGCCGCGACCGTCGCCGACATCATACCAGCAGGAGCGATAGCGCCCGTTCTCGAACATGTCTGCGAAATTGCTGTCCACCCAGGCCTGCCGGTCGCCATTGGTGCGCATGTCCTCGATCCAGTCGCGCGGGATGACGCGCGTGCCATCGGCCATGCGGCCGTCGTTCATCACGAGTTGGCCCAGCCGGGCAAGATCGCGCGTGGTGATGCAGACGCCGCCGGCAGCCCGCGCCGTGCCGACCCGCTCGACCGTGACGTGTGCCGCGCCGTGCGCGCCCATTGCGCGCCACAGACGGTTCGCCAAGTAAAGATGATAGCGCACGCCCGTCGCGCGCTCGATGACGAGGCCGAGGAGGTCCGTATTGGGCGAGGCGTAATAGAACTGCCTGCCATGGCCGTGCCCGCGCCGCCCGAGCGTGGCGAGGAACGCCTCCATCGTTTCCGGTTGGCTGTCGCCGCGCTCCGGGTTCCACAGCATGGCGCGGCGATAGCGGTCGAACGCCCCGCCGTCGTCCAGATACTCCTCGTCGAAATCGAGGTCGACGGTCATGTCGAGCAGGTCGCGGACGCGCGCGTCACCGTAGGCGGAGCCCTGCATCGACGGGACGTAACGCGTGACGGGTGCGTCCGGATCCAGCAAGCCTTCGCCGGCGGCGATCCCCGCGAGCAGGCCGGTGACCGACTTGCTGATCGAGAAGATCACGTGCGGGCGCGCCGGATCGGCATTCTCCGCCAGCCATTCCGCGATCACTGCACCGTCGCGCATGACCACCAGATGATCGGTATGCGAACGTTCCATGTGAGCCAGCACTCCGATGGACTTCCCATCGATGTCTTCGAGGGAAAGCTTTTGCAGGGCTGCGGGGCCGGGAGAGGGGGCTTCGTTCCCGGATGCCGTGGCAATTTCCGCAGTTGGGACGAACTCGGCCACGTGCTGGAAGCTGTAGCGGCTGAAAGGATGCGTTCGCCAGTCGGCAAGCGTGATGTCGGAACGCTTGAAACTGTCGGTCATTGCGAACTCCCCGAATCCCGTGTTTGCACTCGCGCGCCGATTGGCGACATGGCGGACGGTGAAGTCAATAAAAAAGCCCGGCGGTTGCCCGCCGGACTTTGTCATGGTTCGTTTGAGGGGATCAGAAGCTGCGGGTTACGCGCAGCATGCCTTCCCAAGCCTCTGGGCCTCCAGAAATTTTCGTGTAGCGGACCTCCGGCAGCACTTCGAGGTTCTCGATCGGGGTCAGAGCGAGGCCGCCCTTCGCCTGCCAGGCGCTGTCGCTGCCGGTCGTCGCGTCGAACCACTGCAGGTAGCCGTTGACGGCAATCTTCTCGTTCAGCTTGACCTCGGCATGCGCCAGGATCGACCACTCCGAGGTCTCGCCGCTGCCCGGATTGACAGCGCCGTAGGTGCCGCTTTCGCTGCTGCTGTAGAGGACGTGCACGCCCAGCGCGAAGGGGTCGAAGTTTACGCGCCCCACGGCCTTTGCGCCCCACGAATCGTCGGGATTGTCGTAGCCGACCATGCCGCCGATCGAGCCCCAGTCCTTGCGGTAGATCGCGCCAGCCTCGACGTTCGGCTCGAACTGTCCGGTTCCGGTCTCGATGGCCGCGATGACGGCGGAAAAGCCATTGGCCGCTTCGTAGGTATAGGACAGCTCGCCGCTATTGTAGATCTGGCCGGCGAAATCGCCTTCGAACTCGCCCGGCGCGCCGTAGTCACCGAAGAATCGCGCGTAGGGATTGTCGGTCTTGCCGAGGAGAAGCGTGCCGCTGCCCATCTGCAATTCCATGAAGAGCTGGTCGGCGTAGACATCGTTGCCGCCGAGCGAGTTCCATTCGAAAAACAGATGGGCGAAGCCGCGCAGCGTACCCCATTCGGTCTCGGAGCGGACATCGAAGCTCGGGGCGAAACGGGCGGTCTTTGAAAAGACATAAGGAAGGCCCTCGACCTTCACATAGTCCATTTTATAGCGCATATAGCCGCCGATCTGAAGGCAGGTCTCGGTTCCAGGTATATAGAAGAAGCCGGCGCCATAGACGTCGCATATGCGAACATATTCCATGGGTTCCGGTTCTGCATATACTACGGCATCTGCCGCGTGTACTGCAGAAACGCCGGACAGGGACGCAAGAGATAAAAAGATAGCGCCGCGAAAATTCATGAATTTTCTCCGAATTCGGAAGAAGTTAAATCGGTTTCTCTGAGCCGCTTCTCATCTCAGAGAAGAAACGACTCTGTTCGGGCATGTCATGAAGTGGAGATTTCAGGAACTTTGCCGGCTGGGCAACAGAAATATGGAAAGGCCGGAGTACAATTGCGGGGAGATAATTGCGTGTTGCAGAAATGCTACGAATCGGTGGCGCGGGAATAGGCAGATGCTGAAACAGCATGCTGTGGCGTCTACGGCGCAGTGTCGGGACGACCTCCCGTGAAAAAGCTTCAAGCTGGGTTCCTGTCGATTGCTGAACGGCATCAATGCTGTTATCTGCACGCACTTCGAAGGGGCGGTGGGGCTTCAACCGGCTTCTGGTGACCGATCCGTGTGCGGAAGCTTCAGCAGAGTGGTATTGATGCCGTTTGAACGTATCTCCGTGGTGGGGCTCGGATATATCGGACTTCCCACCGCGGCGGTGTTTGCCAGCCGCAACAGGAAGGTTATCGGTGTCGATGTTTCATCGCACGTGGTCGAGACCATCAATGCGGGCGGCACCCACTTCGTCGAGCCCGATCTCGATGCTCTGGTGCATCGTGTGGTCAAGGACGGTTTCTTCCATACCACGCTGACGCCGGAGGAGGCCGACGCTTTCGTGGTCGCCGTGCCGACACCATTCCGGGATGCGACGGTGTCGCAGGTGCCCGAGCCGGATCTCAGCTACATTGAGGCCGTCAGCCGGATGATCGCCCCTGTGTTGCGGCCGGGCAATCTGGTGGTGCTCGAATCTACTTCGCCCGTCGGGGCCACCGAGCAGATGGCGGCGTGGTTCGCCGAGGAACGGCCGGACCTCACTTTTCCGCAGACGCATGGCGAGGCATCGGATATCCGCATCGCCCACTGCCCGGAACGCGTATTGCCGGGCCAGGTCTTGCGCGAGCTGGTCGAGAACGATCGGGTGATCGGCGGCATGACGCCGCTCTGCTCGACACGAGCGGTCGAGCTTTACCGGCAGTTCGTCAAGGGCGAATGCTTCGTCACCGATTGCCGTACGGCCGAAATGACGAAGCTCACCGAAAACAGCTTTCGCGACGTCAATATCGCTTTTGCCAACGAGCTGTCGCTGATATGCGACCGCCTTGGCATCGACGTGTGGGAATTGATCCGCATGGCCAATCGCCATCCGCGCGTCAATATCCTCCAGCCCGGCCCGGGGGTGGGCGGGCATTGCATCGCCGTCGATCCATGGTTCATCGTCAGTGCGGCTCCCGAGCAGGCGCGTCTGATACGCCAGGCTCGCGAAGTCAACGATTCGAAACCGCGCTGGGTCCTGTCCAGGGTGGATGCCGAAATCGAGGCCTGGATAGCCGAAAATCCCGGCTTGAAACCAACGGTTGCCTGCTTTGGTCTGGCATTCAAGCCGAACATAGACGACCTGCGCGAGAGCCCTGCGCTCGGTATTGCTCGCGCGCTGGCCGAGAAAGTGCGAGATCGCCTGATGGTGGTCGAGCCGCATATCGCGAAACTGCCCGAAGGGTTGGGCGAGGCCACCCTCGTTTCCCAGCAGGACGCTTTCGCGAAGGCTGATATCTGCGTGCTCCTGGTTGACCACGACGCGTTCAAGTTCGGCGGCACGCCGGATCGAGGCCGCGTCAGGATCGTCGACACCAGGGGAATATGGAAGGCATGATGCGCGTTCAGGAGCGCAAGCGAGCTTGCGCTTCAGCTTGGTAACCGACGAGCGCGTGGATCTATTGAGGAGAATTGTTTTGAACGAGATGAACAACGGATCGACGGCCGCGGTGGCCGACAACGCGGTTTACGACAGGCTTTTGTCTTCGATTGGCTCGCGCGACGCGCGTGTGGGGATCGTGGGACTTGGCTATGTCGGTCTGCCGCTCGCGGTGACGGCAACGAATGCCGGCTTCGGCGTGATCGGTTTCGACATCGATGCGCAGCGCGTTGCCAAGGTGAACCGCGGCGAGACGGTCATCAAGCACATCGACGGCGGGCTTCTGGGCGATGCGATCGCCAAGGGCAAGTTCGAGGCGACGGCCGATTTCTCGAGGCTTGCCGAGGTCGATGCGATCCTGAT
>JAEWFU010000440.1 GCA_023388675.1 Pseudomonadota bacterium
TCGAAAGCTTCAACGGCTGGGTCGATCTGGAAAACGCGCGACGCGCGGTAGACGGGCTGGAGCCGCTGCAGAAATCGAGCGCCGAATTCATCGCCCATGCTTCCGGCATTCTCAACCGGCACGTCCACACCCGTGACGGCATTCTCGACACCTCGCGCATGGCGCCGCGTATTCCGGCGCGGGACGACGACGACCTGTCGGTGCTGGCCGAGTTCGGCGCCGCCGCAGCAAGGAATGCGCTCGCCGATGCCGGCGTCGAGGCGGCCGACGTCGATCTGATCGTCTGCGCCTCCTCTCATCTCCAGCGGCTCTATCCCTCGATCGGCATCGAGATCCAGAAGGAGATCGGGGCAGGTGGCGCTGCCTTCGATCTGAGCCTGGGTTGCTCCTCGGCGGCGGCCGGCCTGCATGTCGCCTTCAACCTGGTGCGTTCCGGCGCCCATCGCCGGGCGCTGGTGGTGACGCCGGAGCTGATCACCGCGCATCTCAACTTCCGCGATCGGCAGACGCATTTCATCTTCGGCGATGCGGCAACCGCGATGCTGGTGGAGGCTGCCGGTCCCGACGCTATCGTGCCGGGCCGTTTCGAGGTGGTCGAGACACGCAACTGGACTCAGTTCTCGAACAACATCCGCTCCAATTTCGGCTACCTGAACCGTGCCGCGCAGGAAAAGGTCGACGTGGTGCAGATGGAGGGCAACCTCATCAAGCAGCAGGGCAACAAGGTCTTCAAGGACGTCACCGTTGCCAGCCATCGCTTCATCGTCGATTTCCTCGCGGAACATGGCCGTACGCCGGACACGGTGCGACGCTTCTGGCTGCATCAGGCCAATGCGCGCATGAACCAGATGATCCTGAAGCTGGCCTTCGGAAAGGAAGTCGGCCACGACCGCGCGCCGATGGTGCTCGACCGACTGGGCAACACGGCGGCTGCCGGCGCGGTGGTTGCGCTGTATGAGAACCACAAGGATATGCAGCCCGGCGACTACGGGCTCCTGTGCACCTACGGTGCAGGCTATTCCATCGGCGGCGCGCTGCTGCGCATGATGTAGGCATCACGTTCGCAAATAGGTTCATCATCGCTTTTGTCTGGACTGCCGCCCCGCCTGCGGGCAATTTCGCGCGCTCGAAACGAGAGACGACGAAGATGCTCGACCTGTTTGACGCAGACAGCGGTGAAATCGTGATCCGGCCGGCGAGGAAGCTGCTTGCCAGAGCAGCCGGCGTCTTCCTCGCGCCGGCCGATCATTTCGAGACGCGGCCGGTCGATGTGCTCGACATCACATTCGAAGGCATTGCCGGCGACTACCATGCCGGGCACACGCGACGCTCGGGCGGCCGCGAGCCGTGGTATCCGCGCGGCACCGAGATGCGCAACGAGCGCCATCTGTCGATCGTCGCGCCCGATGAACTGGCGGGAATCGCCACGCGTATGGGGATCGACGAAGTGAAGCCCGAATGGATCGGGGCCAACCTGCTGATCGACGGCGTGCCGCAGCTTTCGATGCTGCCGGCCGGCACGATGCTGTTTTTCAGGAACGGCGTGACGCTGAAGGTGGACGGGCAGAACGTGCCGTGCCGGGTCGCCGGGAGCTCGGTGGCTGCAAATGCCGGCATGGCCGATCACGAGGCGGGCTCATTGCTGTTTCCGAAAGTGGCGCGACGGCTGCGCGGGCTTGTGGGCTGGGTGGAAAAGCCGGGCCGCATCGAAGCGGGTGAAGACATCTCCGTGCGTATTCCCGAACAATGGATCTATCCGACCTGATCGCCTGATAACTCAGACCAGAGGAGCGACCGATGGCGGACCTGCCGAAGCCGATCGAAAGCTATATCGCCGCCTACAATGCATTCGACGTCGATGCGATGCTCGCCTGCCTGACCGGCGACGTGCATTTCCAGAACATCGCGGAAGGCACGGTCAATGCCGAAACCCGCGGCAAGGAAGAATTCGCGACGCTGGCGCGGGCTGGCGCTGCCGCATTCGCCTCACGGCGGCAGACCGTCACCCACGCGATCACCGTTGCCGGGCGCACCATGGTCGAGATCGATTATACGGCGACCGTGGCGGCCGACCTGCCGAACGGCTGGAAAGCGGGACAGGAGCTTGCATTCCGCGGCGCTTCTTATTTCGAGCTTTCCGACGGCTTGATCTCGAGGATCATCGATGAGAGCTGACGGGGCTTAGTCGGCCTCGGCGTCGTCCGGGTCGAGAAGCCGTGTCGCGCGCCATCTGGTCAGCGTCTCGTTCATCTCGTCGACGACGAAGAAGCGCGCGGCGTCGCGGTCGTAGCCTTCGGCGAGCAGCGTGTCGTAGCTCGAATGCTCGTGGCGGACATAGGTGACGGTCGCGATCCAGACGGCGATGGAGGCCGGCAGATCGCGCATCTTGCGCACGCTCGCCATCTCGCGGATTTTCTCGATGTCGGCATAAGGCGCCATCGGCAACAGCGTTGTCAGCGCTTTGGCGATGGCGCGCTGCCGGTTGGTCGAGGGGCTCATGGCTGGCCGACCACGGCGTCCGGAACGGCATCGGTCGACGCGTAGTAGGGTTTGACGTCGATGACAGGCGTTCCGTCGAGAACGTCGATCGCCTCCAGCGTCAGAATGCCGGCCTCAGGGTCGAGGCCGACGAGCCGGACGACATGCAGGCCGATCGGATTGGGGCGCGCGGGCGAGCGCAGGGCGAAGACGCCGCGCGGCTGCGAGGCATGGCGCGGCATCTGAACGATGAGATTGCGCGGCGCGCGGTCGAGCCATGTGAGCAGGGCGACATGGCTGACGCGCTCCAGCCCTGCCAGCCCGCTTCGCCATGTGGCGTCGATCTCTGCCGTTGCGGGCATGCCACGCTCTCGGGCTGCGGCCATGTTCTTCGGGCAATCCTCCCTGCTGGTCCATGGGGAGCGTATGCGGCCGATGAAGACCACGCCGGCATCCGGAGCCGTGGTGGCCGGGTCGAAATCCAGTTCGATCTCGCCGTCGCGCTTGTCTTTGGTGGTCATCGCTCTTTCCATGGCAGCGTCATTCTTTGGCCGGATCGCGACATGGTGCTTGCCAGCGATCCCTGATCGATATAAATATATCTTTATGTCTTTCTGGAGATTGGGATGCTGACGCGCTCCTCGACCGGCCTGAACATGATGGTTGATACGCTGAAGGCGGCCGCCGAATCCAGCCGCCTGCGGATATTGCTGCTTCTGGCGCGGGGTGACCTGACCGTCACCGACCTGACCGAAATCCTCAATCAGTCGCAGCCGCGCGTGTCGCGCCACCTCAAGCTGCTAATGGATGCGCAGCTCATCGAGCGCTATCAGGAAGGCTCGTGGGCCTATTTCCGGCTGTCCGACAGCGAGGCCGCGCGCGACTTTTTGAGCGGCGTGATAGGCCGGGTCGATGCCGCCGACGCCATCGTCGAGCGCGATCTCGAGCGGCTGTCATCGGTCAAGCGCCGCCGGCAGGAGAAGGCTGCGGATTATTTCAGCGCCAATGCGGCGAGCTGGGACCAGATCAGGTCGCTGCACGCGCCCGACGGGGCCGTGGAAGCCGCATTGACGGAACTGATCGGCGAGCGTCCCTTCCAGGCGATGCTGGATCTCGGCACCGGCACCGGCCGCCTGCTGGAGCTGTTCGCGCCGCTCTACCGGCGCGGCGTCGGCATCGACCTGTCGCGGGAAATGCTCTCGGTCGCCCGCGCCAACCTCGACCAGGCCGATGTCGCCCATGCACAGGTGCGCCAGGGCGATCTCTACGCACCTCCGGTCGAGCGCGACGCCTTCGACCTCGTGACGATGCATCAGGTGCTGCATTATCTTGAAGATCCGGGCCTCGCGATCCGCGAGGCATCGCGCCTGCTTCGACCTTCCGGCCGGCTGGTCATCGTCGATTTCGCACCTCATACGCACGAGTTCCTGCGCGACGAGCACGCCCATGTACGGCTCGGCTTTTCCGATCGTCAGATCGCCGACTGGCTGGAGGAGGCCGGGCTCGAACTGGAGGCCGAGCGCGCCTTTGCGCCGACTGCCGGTGCATCCGGCCTGACCGTGAAGCTGTGGGTGGCGCGCGACCGCCGCCTGCTGATCGCCGATACTTCCCAAGCAATCCAGACCGCCGCCAAGGAGACCGTTTGATGGCCGATCCCCG
>JAEWFU010000467.1 GCA_023388675.1 Pseudomonadota bacterium
ATGCAGGTCGCCATGGCCGTAGGCGACGCGTTCGCCATCGGTAAACATCCAGATATCGTCCTGCCGACCGAAGCTGTCATGGATGTGCAGGTGGCGCGACCACGGCGCCAGCGCTTTCACTTCCTCGACGAAGTCGTCCCGGCGGCCGTCATAGTCGAGCTTGAGCCAGGCGTGGCTGAAGTCGAGCGTGGCCAGAACGTTGGGATGGCCGATCGCCGCGAGCTCCGCCGCCAGCCGCTTCGGCGAGGAGGCGAGCCCCTTGCCTTCATAGCCCGCGAACAGCGTCTCGACGCACAGGATCAGCCCGTGCTGGGCCGCGATGTCGCCGCCGCGCGACAGCCACTCCCGCTGGCGCTCGTAGGCGGCTTCCATGCCTTCGCCCTGCTGCTGCGGCACCAGACCCGAATGGATGACGTAGTGCTCCGCGCCGACTTCGGCGGCCACTTCCAGCGACGCCTTCAGCACCTCCATGTGACGGGGGAGCCGCCAGGCCTCGTCCATGAAGTTGATCGCCAGCGGACCGTGGACCGAATAGACAACGTCGCGGTCGGCGCAGGCCTTCTTGAGCGCCTCCATCTGCGGGCGGCGGATCCTGCCGCCGACGACGATATCCATGTCGTAGGTTGGCAGCTCGATCGCCTCGACGCCGAGCGCCTCGATCATGTCCAGTTCGTCGGAGAAGTCGCTGAGATCGTTGGCTCGTTTGTGGGCCGAGATGCCCGTACCGGTAACGCCGTTGGCAAGCATGTCTGAAGGTCCTCGTTTGTGGGATTGAGCGGAGGCGATACGCCTCATCACCATACCATGGTCGCTGCGTTTGATGACGGGCGTCTGACGCATGCCCCGAAAACTTGCCGGCATGGGTGTCCGGCGCTTGCCGCAACTGTGATCGCAAGGGGCTCGACTTGAGCCGGCGAATGTCATCTCCTTGTCATCCAGCCGTCACACACGGCGGTGATTCCCGGAGAAACCGCGATGTTGCGCCATCTCTTGCTTTGTGTCCTGATCGCCCTGCCTGCCGCGGCATCGGCATCCGATCTCACCCATGGCCAGATCGAGGACGAGCTGGTCGGCAGGCAGATCGCCTGGTGGGAGGCGGAAGGCTGGCGTCACGGCCACCTCTTTCTGCTGCCCAACGGCGCTGCCGAGATGACGGTGGAGCGGCCGCAGCCGCAGCACGATGTCGGGCGCTGGTCGCTGCGCGGCGATCAGGTCTGCACCCGCTGGGGCGAGGCGCGCTCCGGGCTCGAGAAATGCTATCGCATCAGGCGTGGGGAGGAGGGCCTTTTCGTCACCACCGGCGGCAATGTCTTCGAAATCCGCGAGCTCGGCGTCTGACGTCTAAAGTTCATAAAACGGTCGCGGGACTGTAACCGCGCCAATACAAAACTGTCATCGACCGTCTCTAGGGAAGCGGCAGCGGGATCGACCCCGCGCCAATCTTCCTTTGGAGGCTGATAATGAAACGGTATTCCCTTCTCGCCGCGGCCGCTTCGGTCATCGCGATGGCGTCGGGCGCCCACGCTCAGGAGCGCACCAAGTTCGAATTCTGGTATGGCCTGACTGGCGAACTCGGCGAAGTGATCGACAGGCAGTGCCAGCTCTTCAACGAGAGCCAGGACAAGTACGAGGTTACGTGCGTCGGCCAGGGCGGCTACGACAAGGCCGAGCAGAACACGATCGCTGCCTATCGCGCCAAGCAGCACCCCACCCTCGTCCAGATTTACGATGCCGGCACCGTGAACTTCATGCTGTCGGGTGCGATCTATCCGGCCAACAAGTTTGCCGAGGATTACAACATCGACGTCGACTGGGACGCCTATTTCCCTGGCATCGCCAACTATTATGCCACCTCCACCGGCGAGATGTGGTCGTTCCCCTATAATTCCTCGACCGCCGTCCTCTACTGGAACAAGGACCAGTGGGCAAAGATCGGCAAGACCGAAGCGCCGAAGACCTGGACCGAGTTCGCAGCCGACCTGAAGGCGCTCAAGGAAGCGGGCGTCGAGTGCGGTTTCGCTTTCGACTTCGATACCTGGATGAACCTCGAGCAGTTCTCCGCCATCAACGGGCTGCCGATCGCGACGCTCGATAACGGTTACGGCGGTCTCGGCGCCGAGGTGGTCTTCCATCAGACCGCGTTCGCCGACCATATGAAGAACTTCAAGGACTGGATGGACAACGGCTATGCCCAGATCCAGACCAGCCAGGTCGGCAAGAACCTGATCCAGTCCTTCGCAGACGGCACCTGCGCGTCGACCACCAGCTCCATCGCCAACCACGGCGTCGTCGGCTCCACCAAGACCGAAGGCCTGAACTGGGATGTCGCGATGCTGCCGGCCCTCGAAGAGGGCAAGCGGACCAATTCGATCGTCGGCGGCGCTTCGCTGTGGATCATGGAAGGCAAGACGCCTGAAGAATACGAAGCCACCGCAGCTTTCGTGAAGTACGTCACCGCTCCGGACACCGGCGAGAAGTACATCGCCGAAAACACCGGCTACATCCCGGTCACGACGGCGGGTTTCGAACTCCTGAAGGCCGAGGGCTTCTATGAGCAGGATGCCCAGGCGGGCCGCCAGACCGCGATCGAATCGCTCACCGCTTCGGAGGTGACGCCGCTGTCGCGCGGTATTCGTCTCGGCAATTTCACCTCGATCCGCGCCGAGGTTCGCGCCGAGCTGGAAGCCGCCTTCACCGGGCAGAAGGACATCGAGACCGCCCTCAGCGACGCGGCTGATCGTTCGAACCAGATCCTGCGCCGCTACGAGCAGACCTACCGCGGCGCCGATCTGCCGTGAGTTGACACCGCTTCCAGAAGCCGAGCGGGAGGCGCCGCCGACGCGGCGCCTCCCTTCCAACACTTGAGACAAGCGGGGAGCATGCGGTCTTGGAAAAACGCGTCACCTTCTCGAATACATGGCTGGCTGCGGCGCTGATCCTGCCGCAGATGCTGCTGGTTTTCGTCTTCTTCTACTGGCCTACGGGCGAAGCGCTCTACTGGGCCTTCACGCTCGAACGCCCCTTTGGCGGCGGTAATGAATGGGTCGGCCTCTACAATTTCGAAGGCGTCTTCGGCGATCCCAAATACTGGAGTTCGGTGCGGGTCTCGATGATCTTCGCCGTGGCGGCTACGGTGCTGTCGCTGGTGATAGCGGTGCTGATGGCGCTGTTCGTCGACCGCCGCTTGCCGGGCCATCAGGTCTACAAGTTCACCTTCTTCCTGCCTTACGCGCTTGCTGCCCCTGCGGTGGGTCTCGCCTTCCGTTTCATCTTCTCGCCGGATGCGGGCTTCGTCTCCGCCATCAACCAGTTCTTCCCGGGACTCTGGAACCCGGCGCTCGACGGTTTCGACGCGCTGCTCCTGATCATCCTCGCGCAGGCGTGGAGCCTCGTAGGCTACAATTTCATCTTCTTCCTGGCGGCACTGCAGTCGATCCCGCGCACCATGAGCGAGGCCGGCGCCATGGACGGCGCAGGCGTCATGCGGCGCATGTGGGACCTGCAGCTTCCGCTGATCACCCCGACGCTGTTCTTCCTGGTCGTCATCAACATCACCGACAGCTTCGTGAACTCGTTCGGCATCGTCGACATAACCACCGGCGGCGGCCCGGCCCGCGCCACGGACTTGATGGTCTACAAGATCTACACCGACGGCTTCCAGGGCAAGGACTACTCGCTGGCCGCCGCCCAGTCGATCGTGCTGATGGTCCTCATCGTCGCCCTCACCTTCATCCAGTTCCGCTTCATCGAGCGGCGCGTCCATTACACCTGACGAGGGCCGTAACCATGATCGAACGCACCCCCGTTCTCGACTTCATTACTCAGGCGATACTGGTGCTGAGCCTTGTCGCGCTGTTGATGCCGCTCTGGGTCGTCTTCGTGGCCGCCAGCCACGACTACCAGACCGTCAATCAGGTGCCGATGCCGCTGTGGCCCGGCTCTCACCTGTTCGAGAACCTTTCGGCAGCATGGACGGCCGGCAATTTCGACCGCGTGATGCTGAACTCCGTGATCGTCGCCGTCGGCGTCACCGCCGGCAAGATCTGCATCGCGGCCCTGTCGGCCTTCTCGATCGTCTATTTCAGCTACCGCCTGCGGATACTGCTCTTCTGGCTCATCTTCATCACGCTGATGCTTCCACTCGAGGTGCGCATCGTGCCGACCTATGCGGTCGCGGCCAACGCGCTGGGGCCCTTCGAGGCGATCCTCAACGCGATCGGTATCGGTATCAGCCTGCCGGAATGGAACCTGCTTAACTCCTATTCCGGCCTGATCCTGCCGCTGGTGGCAACGGCAACCGGAACGTTCCTCTACCGCCAGTTCTTCATGACGATCCCCGACGAACTTGCCGAGGCCGCCAAGATGGACGGGTCGGGGCCGCTGCGCTTCTTCTTCGAGGTGCTGTTGCCCCTGTCGAAGACCAACATGGCGGCGCTGGCGACCATCATGTTCGTCTGGTCGTGGAACCA
>JAEWFU010000016.1 GCA_023388675.1 Pseudomonadota bacterium
GCACTTCCCAGATGTTGACCGTGCCGACCTTCAGACCCGCGATGTATTTCTGCATGCGGCGGTAGTCGTTGGTGCACACGCCCGACGACAGGCCGAAGGCGGTGGAGTTGGAGAGCGCGATCAGCGCGTCGTCGTCGTCGGGTGCGCGGATGATCGGCACGATCGGACCGAAGGTCTCCTCCATCACCAGTTCGGATTCGTGCGGCACGCGGTCGACGACGATCGGCGGGAGCAGGGCGCCGCGACGGCCAGGATTGTAGAGGACATCCGCGCCGGCTTCCGCAGCCATGTGGACACGGCTTTCGAAGAGCGCCGCGGCCTTCTCGTGCACGAGGGTGCCGAGCTGCGTTGCCGGGTTCATCGGGTCGCCGAAGACGATCTTCTTCGCGCGCTCCAGCACCATGGGTACGAACCGGTCGGCCACCTTTTCCTGGACGAGGATGCGCTTGACGGCCGTGCAGCGCTGGCCGGAATTCTTGGTCGCACCCGCGACGGCGAGATCGGCGGCCTTGGCCAGATCCTCGTCGGACAGGTCGTTGAGCACGATCAGCGGATCGTTACCGCCGAGCTCCAGCACCTGCCGCTTGTAGCCGGCCTTCGACGCGATCAGCTTGCCGACAGGCACGCCGCCGGTGAAGGTGATGAGGTCGATATCCGGATTGGTGATCATCTCGTCGCCGATGTCGGCCGGCCAGCCGGTGACAACGGAGAGCATCTGCGGCGGCAGGCCGGCCTCGTAGAGGATGTCGGCGAGCACCAGCGCGGTCATCGGCGTCAGCTCGGTCGGCTTGACGACGATGCAGTTGTTGGTGGCGATCGCCGGGGCGATCTTGTGCGACACCATGTTCAGCGGATGGTTGAACGGCGTGATGGCCGAGATCGCGCCGATCAGCGGTTCGCGCGTGGTGAAGATCTTGCGTTGCTTGCCGTGAGGGGTCAGGTCGCAGGAGAAGATCTCGCCGTCGTCGTGCAGGCAAAGCTGGCCGGCGAGGGTGAAGACGTCGAAGGCGCGGCCGACCTCGTAGAGCGAGTCCTGCTTGGATATGCCGAGTTCCAGCGTGACGAGGTCGGAAATCTCGTCCTTGCGCGCATCGAGCAGCTCGGCGGTGCGCAGCAGGATGCGCTGGCGCTCGTAGCGGGTCAGCTTCGGCTCGTAGGCGGCAGCGATCTTGAAGGCACGGCGCGCATGCTCGGCGCCGCCTGCCGGTACGGTACCGACGATTGTGTCATCCCACGGGTAGCGAACCTCGACGACGCCGTCCGCATCGACCTTCTCGCCGGCGATGCGCATCGGCTCGTGGCGAACCTTTATGGCTGGTTCGGATCTGGTCATATCTCTGTTCCGTTCCGGTTGCTTCGCGGTGCGTCCTTCGAGGTTCGCCCGCCGGGGTCCAATCATTTTTTCTGCGTCCTTCGAGGCTCGCTGCGCTCGCACCTCAGGATGAGGACCGTTGTGTATCGAGCCTGCTCTGTTGTGGGTTCGAGAGCCGACCTCCCTCATCCTGAGGTGCGAGCGTAGCGAGCCTCGAAGGACGCACCACTCGCCTATCCCGCCTGTGCGGCGGCCATGGCCGCGTAGTAGAAGGCGTCGAAATTGCGAAGTGCCGGGGCATCCGGCATGTCCGGCAGGACGCGGTTGACGATGAAGGGCACGGCCTGCTCCGTCAGGCCGCCATGCGAGCGCAGCGGCTCGTCGAGCGCGGCGAGGTTGTGCCGATGCTCGGACGTTCCCACGGTGACGTTCTCGCCGGAGACCATGACGATGTCGCCGATGCGGTCTTCTGGCAGTTCGAAGCGTTCGCAAGCCTCCTCGCGGCCGAGCACGACGGTGATGCCGTCGATGGCGGCCAAGCGCTTCATGATGTCGGCGCGATCTGCGCCCTTGGGCAGATAGGCGGTGGCGAACGAACCGAGTGCGCCGTGGTGCACCACATAAGGGTCGGTGATCGGCAGGATGACGCGGGCGGCATCCTTGCCGATCCATTCGTCCAGCAGGTCCTGCACGTAGATCACGGAAGGCGAGCCGTCGGCATGATGCTTCGGCTTCATGCCGTGGTCGGCGGTGACCACGATGGCAGCGCCCAGCGCGTCGAGCTCGGCGAGGTACTTGTCGAACATCTCGTAGAAGTCGTTCGCCTGCTTCACGCCCGGCGCATATTTGTGCTGCACGTAGTCGGTCGTGGTCAGGTACATCACGTCCGGCTTGAATTCCTTGAGCAGCTTCACGCCTGCGGCGAAGACGAACTCGGACAGCTCCGCGGAATAGACTTCCGGCACCGGCCGGCCGAGCCAGGCCGATGCGTTCTCAATGCCGTTATCGGCCTTGGTCGTGGTGTCCGACTTCTCCGACGAGAAGCAGATCGCGCGGTCGTCGTCATAGGCAAGGCCATGGCCGAGCAGGGCGCGCAGCTTGTCTTTGGCGGTGACGACCGCGACCCTGGCGCCTGCGTCGTAGAACGCCTTGAAGACGGTCGGCGCGCGCAGGAACTTCGGATCGTTCATCATCACCTCTTCGCCCGTTTCCGGGTTGTAGAGGTAGTTGCCGCAGATGCCGTGCACCGAAGGCGGGCGACCCGTCGCGATCGACAGGTTGTTGGGGTTGGTGAAGCTCGGAATGACGGAATGGGCGGTGCGGACCGTGCCCTTTGCCTTGATCTTCTCCAGCGCCGGCATCAGCCCGGCGCGAATGGCCTCGTCGAGATAGGCCGGTTCGCAGCCGTCCAGGCAGATGGCGATCGCGGGCACGCGCGGCCAGGCGTAGGATCGGCCGTTGGCCGACACGGTGACAGGGGACATCTGGTTCATGGCATTTCCTCAAAACTGGCAGGTCGCTGCCTGTGTCGCGCATTCCAATCCATTTGCCCAATCGCAATTCTGAATTGGATCGATTGATCTGCTCTATGAGTTCCTTCGGGCCTCAGGCTGCAAGCTTCGACCGCTCGTCGAGTGCCGCGCTCGGCGGGGCCGCGCTCGTCACGCCCATTTCCGCAAGCGACTGTCCGGCCGCCTCGACGACGCGGCGCATCACATGCGCGTCCATCCGGCCGATGCAGCCGACGCGGAAGGAGTCCACCACGGTCAGCTTGCCGGGATAGATGATGAAGCCCTTGTCCTTCATCAGGTCGTAGAATTTCGAGAACACGAAGTTCGGATCGGCGGGGCAGAAGAACGTGACGATGATCGGCGAAAGCCACTGGTCCGACAGCAGCGTCTCGAAGCCGAGTTCCTTCATGCCGGCGACCATCACGTCGCGGTTCTGCGTGTAGCGTGCGCCGCGCGCCGCGACACCGCCCTCGGCCTCGTGCATCTTCAGCGCTTCGATGAAGGCGGCGACCACGTGGGTGGGTGGCGTAAACCGCCATTGTCCGGTCTTTTCCATCGTCGCCCACTGGGCATGCACATCGAGCGAGAGCGAATGGCTGTTCCCCCTGGCTGCTTCCAGCGCCGTCTTCTTGGCGATGACGAAGCCGAAGCCGGGCACGCCTTCGATGCATTTGTTGGCCGACGACACCATGGCTTCGTACGGGATGCGGCCGACCTCCAGTGGTACCGCGCCGAAAGCGCTCATCGAATCGACGAGCAGTTTCCGCCCACGTGAGTGCACGGCATCGGAAATCTCGGCGAGCGGGTTGAGGATGCCGGAACTGGTCTCGCAATGGATCGCAATGACGTGGGTGATCGCCGGGTCTGCATCCAACGCGGCGGCAACCTCGTCTCCGCGCGGCGGCAGGTAGTCACCCTTGTCGATCAGCGTGTGGGCGCGCCCGAGATAGTCCATCGTCTGGGCGGCGCGCAGCCCATAGGCGCCGTTTGCCAGCACCAGCACCCTGCCGTCCTTCGGCACGAACGATCCCAGCATCGCCTCGACACAGAACGATCCCGATCCCTGCATCGGAACGCAGTCATAGTCGCCCTTGTCGTCGCCGATCAAAGCGAGAAGGCGGCGGCGCAGATCGGCGGTCATCGCGCGGAAGTCGCCGTCCCACGAACCCCAGTCCCTCAGCATCG
>JAEWFU010000451.1 GCA_023388675.1 Pseudomonadota bacterium
GTCGCCATCACCGAGTTGCAGCCATGTGCGATATTGGCGAACGGCCCGCCATGCACGAACGCCGGATTGTTCTCCAGCGTCTGCACCAGGTTGGGCTGGATCGCGTCCTTCAGGAGCACCGCCATGGCGCCGTCGGCCTTGAGGTCGCGGGCAAAGACCGGGCTCTTGTCACGGCGATAGGCGACGATGATGTCGCCCAGCCGCTTTTCGAGGTCCCTGAGGTCCGTCGCCAGGCACAGGATCGCCATCACCTCGGAGGCGACGGTGATGTCGAAACCCGCCTCGCGCGGATAGCCGTTGGCTACGCCGCCCAGCGAACACACGATCGAGCGCAGCGCCCGGTCGTTCATGTCCATCACGCGCCGCCAGGCGACACGGCGCGTGTCGATGCCGAGCTCGTTGCCCCAATAGATGTGGTTGTCGATCAGCGCCGAGAGCAGGTTGTGCGCGGTGGTGATCGCATGGAAATCGCCGGTGAAATGAAGGTTCATGTCATCCATCGGCACCACCTGCGCATAGCCGCCGCCGGCCGCCCCGCCCTTCATGCCGAAGTTCGGTCCGAGCGAGGCCTCGCGAATGCAGATCATCGCCTTCTTGCCGATCCGGTTCAGCCCGTCGCCAAGCCCGACCGTCGTGGTGGTCTTGCCTTCGCCCGCCGGCGTCGGGTTGATCGCCGTGACCAGGATGAGCTTGCCGTTCTCGTTGCCCTGAACCTGCTTGATGTATTCGGCCGAGACCTTCGCCTTGTCGTGGCCGAAGGGCAGCAGATGCTCGGCGGGAATGCCCAGCCCCGCGCCTACATCCATGATCGGCTTCTTTTTGGCTGCGCGTGCGATCTCGATGTCAGACTTGAACTCGGCCATGCGATCTCCCCTGGGACGGCTCGTTTGCGACGCGGCTGACACGTCGCCGTTGGCCGCATAGAAGCCCGAGCAGGTCAATTCGCGCCGTCTCAAAACAGCCGCGCAATACGCGAAATGCGACAGGGATGGAAAGCGGATAGCGAGTAGGGAATAGCGAATAGTGAGTAGTGAAGGATCTCAGCGGCTGCTAGGCCGCGCTCCTATTCCCTATTCCCTACTCGCTATTCCCTCTCCCTACCGATCCAGCACCTGCCGTACCTCCACGAGATTGGACCGCACCCGCAGCACATAGAAGCCCATCGTCGCCAGATGCGTCGGCATGATCCAGCCCGCCTCGTTGCCGTTGGAGATGATGAACGGCCGGATGTTAAGCGCTGCGCGGAGCTGCTGCTCCGTCTGTTGCCACAGCGGGCCGATCGCGCGCTGGCGGATGACATCCTCGAAGTCGGCACCGGCTGCATGGATAATACCGTAATAGCCGTAGAGCTGACCGTACGCGAACCAGAACCGGTCATCCGCGCGCGTGTCGAACCAGCCGTAATTATAGGCCTCGGAACGCTCGCGCAGGATCGCCGAGGTCGACCCGATGTCGTTGGCGATGCGGTCGATGAACTGGATCAGATTGTCGGCACGCGCATCGAACACCGCGTTGCAGGCTTCAAGCCGGTCGTTGAACGTATTCAGGTCGCGGATCGCCGAACGGTAGAAACTGGGCGTCGGCGTCTTGGGGCCAAACGGGTTGAGGCCGAAATACCAGGTGTATTCGTCGAACTGCAGGTTACCGCGCGCATCCTGCAGGTTCTGGTCGATCTGCGACGTACCGCGGATACGGCCAAGCGTATCGACCAGCTCGATCGACGTGCGGCGGATCGCCTGGTTCACACCGCGCTGGAACGAGGCCTTGTTGTCGAGCCACGGGGTATGGTCCCAATCCAGGCCGAACAGACCCAGCTTGTAGAGGATCATCGACGAGATCCAGGCGTTCTCGTTGACGTTGAAGTCAACGAGGTCGGCCGTCACGTCGGCGACCGCCGAGCGGCCGCAGGTGCGCGTCGTGTCGCCGCCATCGGCGGCCGAAACCTGCTCGCCGGCCGAAAGATTACGGCTTGCGAGGTTGTAGGCCTGGACGTAGTCGGGATCGAAGCCCGTCCAGCGCTGCGTATTCCAGAAGAAGTAGCCGTAGAGCCCGATGAGCACGAGAAGGCCGATGCCGATGGGGCCTTTGATGAGCCAGCCGCGCCGCGCATACCACCGGCTGGCGGCGACGAAGGGCCAGCATATCCACGCGATCACCAGGCCGATGCCCCGGCCGATCGCCTGAAAGACGCGGGTGAAGAAATTGACGATCGGATCGAACATGGTTCCCCCTCAGTCGTGGAGCCCGTAAAGCCGCGCGCGGAAACCCGCCTTGTCTTTCAGATACGTATCTTTCAGCGTCTCGACAACATGGCGCCGCCACACCTCGTCGAAACCTTCGTAATCGCGATAGAAGCCCTGCTTGTTGAATACGTAGCGCGAGACGAAGTCGAACGGAACGAAATCCGAGATCAGCCGGCTCGTGAGCCAGGCGTCGGGATGGTCGGGTTTTGCTCTCACCACAAGGAAACGGCGCTCGGGCCGTACGTCGGCCATTTTCAACTGGCCGAGCTGAGCGAGCTCCCGCTTCGCCGCATTGAGGAAGGGGAAGGTGCCCTCCCGGTTGATGAGGTCGGCATGGCCGTGAATCCAGCTCTGCAGCCACACCCGGTCGACGCTCGACAGTTCGCGCTTGGGGTCCGACT
>JAEWFU010000061.1 GCA_023388675.1 Pseudomonadota bacterium
TGATGCTCTGGTCTCGCGCGTCACTCTTCGCTTAGAGTCGCGCGCATGAATCCATCGCTCCTTCCTATCCTGAGACTGTCGGCGCTTGCGCTTTGCTGCGCGATTCTTTCCACGTCCATGGCGAAAGCCGAGTTGCTGGCACCGTTCAAGGACGATCTGTTCGCCTATCCGCGCCTGCTCGCGAAGGCAGACGACGGTCGCTATATCGCGGTGGACTACCGGTCGAAGCGCGACATCAATCAACGCGACGAGATACCCGAGCGGCGGGTGAAGGGCCGATATGTCGACCTCGCCGCGCGGCGAGACCAGCAGGATCTGATGGCCACGACCGAAGTCGCGCGCATGCCGCATATGGCTGTCGGGCGGCAGCAGAATGCGCGGTTCATCGTGGTCTATCTGTACGGGCAGGGCGGCAACCGGCGCCAGGGCATGGACGACTTCACCTTCGGCGGCAATTTCAACCGGATCAAAAATCTCGCTGTGCGCAACGGCGGCCTCTACCTCACCACCGATTTCTCGGATTTCGGAGCGGCGGGTGCGCGCCAGGTCGCGAGCCTGATCGCGCTGTACGCCGCGCACTCGCCCGACGCACCGGTCTTCGTCGCGTGCGGGTCGATGGGCGGAGGGATCTGCTGGCGCCTTGCCGACAACGAGCGTGTGGCGCTGCGCCTCGGCGGCCTGCTCCTGCTCGGTTCGCACTGGGATGATGGCTTTCTCTCCAGCCGCGCCTTCAAGCGCAGGGTGCCTGTGTTTTTCGGGCATGGCGGCGACGACAAGGTTTTTCCCGTCGAGCGGCAGGAACACTTCTTCCGTTCGATCCTGCAGAAGTCGCCCGGCTACCCGGCACGCTTCGTGCGCTTCGAGACCGGCAGCCACGGCACGCCGATCCGCATGTCGGACTGGCGCGAGACGCTGAACTGGATGGAAGCGTCGAAATGACGATCGCGTGCTTGCAGGCGGGACAGGGCTCTGGGGACTGAGCGGGCCGGCTAAGGAGCCGACTCGTAGTCGACCACCACTTCCGGATTGATCTCGCCGTCATACGACCCATCCACGGCATAGTGAACGAGCCGGAAGGTCCCTGCCTTGAATTGCCAGGTGCCCGACGTGCCGGCATCGCCGACGCCGCGCCATTTCGAAAATTCCGTGATTGTCAGTGTGGCCGGGTCAAAGGCCGAATTGACGAGGTCGGCAGTCGCGCTGAATCCTTCGATGGCAATGTTGTCCACCGCGCCTTCCCGGTCGTCGTTCACATAGTGAATGTCGAACGCCGGCTTGGCGAAATGCAACGGCTGGACGCCGTCGTCTTCGGTAAAGAGATAGTAGAGGTGCGATTCGTTATAGGCGCCGCGATAGCACAGGAAGCGGAACAGCCTCGCCGCGCGTTCCGGCTGGTTGTCGTCGTCATGTTCGTAGCGGAAGGACAGCGTGTAGCTGTCCGGTTCAGCGTCTTCCGCGTCGAATGCCGGGGCGATGTCGCATTTGTCGACGGCTGCGGCGTCGAATATCGCCTTTGCGCGCTCGGCGACCGGGTCGAGCTGAGGCAGTTCCTCGCCGTCGCCGCATTTACGCGGCAGCGCCTCGCCGAGTTCCGCGTCGCTTGGGCGCAGCCCCGCACTTTCGATCTGCATCGGCTCGAAAGCGTCGCCGGCAACCGACGGGTCCTGCAAGCGCATCGTGTAGCAGCCGGAGAACACCCGCGCTGAGCCGTCGCCCGCTTGCGCGCGAATCGCGACCGGAAGCTGGTAGTAGAAGCTGCCCGCGGTGCCTTCCTCACGCGCAAGCCCAGTGACCAGCTCCACATTCTGCGTGTCCGCATAGCCTGCTGCGTAGGCCTCCAGATCCGCCGCCGGCGGATTGGCGAAATAGCTCCAGGCGCGCGCATATTCGCGCCTGTTGATCGCGTTGTAGAGCGAGCGCATGAGCGCCGCCGGGCTGGAGCGGTCGTCGATATAATCGGCATCCTGCGCCAGGGCCGGAAGGGCGGTCGCGGCAAGGATGCAGGCAAGGGCAGGGCGAAGCATCATCGATCTCCATGGTTGGTGGAGATTAACGCTTCCCCTGCGGGAGGAGAAGAACGCTCTTGCCTATGACAGCCGCCGTTTGGCTGCTTCCCGGGCGATCCGCGGGAAATCGGCCGGCTTGATGCCGATATCTGCGCGGTCGGCCGGGCTCATCGATTCGAGCAGGGCCAGCGTTGCGCGATAGCGTTCGGCTTCTTCCGGGCGTGGACGGACGAAGAACTCTGTGAAGAACCCCATGACAGGCTCCCTTCGGTTTGTCCTCCCGATAGCCGAATATAATGGCATTCAGTTCGATTGTGCAGTGCAGCATACGCATGGCTGCCATGCCAGGGGATTCGTGGTCCGAAATATCGGATCGCGAAAATCCGCACCAATTTGAGGGAACCTTTTTAACCGGATGCGCTTAGCTTGCGTGACAGTCGCAAACGCCTTGGGAACGGGAGACTTCGGTGGGCGCAAATGCGGAACTCGATTTTGGCGCGCTCCTCGATCAGTTGCTTGCCGCGACTGCTGAAGCCGACGCGGACGAGCCGGAAAGTGGCGTTGCGCCGTCGCTTCGCGTCGACATGCTGGCGCAGATAGAGCGCTTGCAGGCGGAAAATCTGGCGCTGTTTCCGGATCGGGCGATGCGCGAATACGGCGACAACGC
>JAEWFU010000068.1 GCA_023388675.1 Pseudomonadota bacterium
GAGCCGTCGACGAGCATATCCCGGATGACGTTGGGCAGCTTCAGCAACCGGAGCGTGTTTGCGACATGGCTGCGGCTCTTGCCGATCACCTGGCCGAGATCGGCCTGCGTATAGTTGTGCTCGTCGATGAGCTGCTGATAGCCCTGCGCCTCCTCGACAGGGTTCAGGTCGGCACGCTGCACGTTCTCGATGATGGCCAGCTCGAGCGCGACCCGGTCGTCCACCTCACGGATGATGACAGGCAGCTCGGTCAACCCGGCACGCTGGGCCGCACGCCAGCGACGCTCGCCGGCTATGATCTCGTAGCGGCCGCTGGCGGCGGTTCGCACCACCACCGGTTGCACGATGCCATGTTCACGGATCGACTGCGTGAGATCCGCCAGTTCCGCTTCGGCGAAGTTGCGCCTCGGATTACGGGGATTCTGAGTGACGAACTCGATGGGCACGCGGCTATCCGCACCGACCTTTGGTGCAGCCGCAGGCTGTACTGGCTTGTCCATCTCGCCGATAAGGGCTGCCAAGCCGCGGCCGAGGCGTTTTCTTGAAGGATCGTCACTCATGGTCGTTCCGCATCATTTCGACATCGAATCGAGTCTTGTTCAGGCGGCCCTGAGCCGCCGCTCGCGCCGTATTACCTCCGAGGCGAGCTGGAGATAAGCCTGGCTTCCGGTACATTTGAGATCGTAGAGGATCGCGGGCTTTCCGTAGGACGGCGCTTCGGACACACGCACATTGCGCGGAATCACCGTATCGTAGACCTTGTCGCCCATATGCGCCCTGACATCCTCGACAACCTGGTTGGCGAGGTTGTTGCGGCCGTCGAACATGGTCAGCACGATGCCCTGTATCGACAGGTCGGGATTGATCGAGTTGCGGATCTGCTCGACCGTCTGCAGGAGCTGGCTGAGCCCCTCGAGCGCGAAGAACTCGCACTGAAGCGGAACGAGGACGGAATCGGCCGCCGCCATGGAATTGAGCGTCAACAGGTTCAGCGATGGCGGGCAATCGATCAGCACATAGGAGAAGTCGACGCCGTTTTCCCGGGAACGCCGCAGCGCATTACGCAGGCGAAGAACCCTGTCCGGCGCGGAAGCTATCTCCATTTCAATGCCGAGAAGGTCGAGCGTCGACGGGATGACGCTCAAGCCCGGTACCGCCGTGGGCATTGCCGCCTCTGCCACCGTCGCGTCGCCCGCCAGCAAATCATAGGAGGATACGGCACGATCCTGCCGATCGATACCCAGGCCGGTGCTGGCATTGCCCTGCGGGTCGAGGTCGACGATCAGCACCTTTTCGCCGATGGCAGCCAGTGCGGTGGCGAGATTGATCGCGGTAGTGGTTTTCCCGACGCCGCCCTTCTGGTTGGCGACGGTGATGATTCGAGGATGCACGGTCATGGCGGACAGTCACCGGACAGACTTGTTGGCGATATCTGGTCGCGATCGGCGCCGTTCCACCCTCGACAATTCGAGGATTCGGCTTGCCGGATCGATCTTGCTCCGATGTTCTATCAGATCGAATTGCCAGGCGTCATGGCTTTCGGCAATTTCTGCCGCGTAATCCCGCCCTTTGTGAAAGAGCGCCGTAGCCCCGCCCGTCAACCAGGGAGCCGACAGGTCCAGAAGCCTGGGAAGAGGGGCAAGCGCGCGGGCGGTCACGATCTCGGCCCCCGCACCGACCCCGGCCGCCTGCTCGATCCTGCATATGTGTACCTTGACCGGCGCTTCGAGGGAACCGAGCACGCTCCGCAGGAATGCAGCTTTCTTGTGGTTGCTTTCGACCAGCTCTATTGCTGCCCCGGGCCGCTCTCGCAAGAGAATCGCCATTATCGCACCGGGAAACCCGCCGCCCGAGCCTAGGTCGAGCCATTTAAGCGCATCAGGCTTCAGCGCAGCGAGTTGCGCGCTGTCCAGAATGTGGCGACTCCACAGCGTATCCAGCGTTGACGGCGCCGCGAGATTGATGCGTGCCGACCACTTCCGGAACTCCGCTTCGAAAGCTTCCAGCCGATCAAGTGTTTCACGTGAAACTGTTCCGGCAACGTCACGAATTTCATCCAGTCGATCGCCGCTCACGCTGCGCCTCTCCGGCCACGCTGTTCCTGGTGAATAGCGGAGATGATGATCGCCAGCGCCGCCGGCGTCATGCCGTCGATTCGCTGCGCCTCGGCCAGTGATAGTGGACGACGGTTGACCAGCTTGTGCTTCAACTCATTGGAGAGACCGGGCAGTGCCGTAAAATCGAGACTTTCCGGAATAGCTCGCGCTTCCTCCCGCTTGAGTATCGCGACATCAGCCTGCTGCCTGTCGAGATACACCGCATAGCGGGCCTCCGTCTCCAGCCGCTCGCCGACTTTGTCGCCTATGTCTCCGAGTTGTGGCCAGATCGCCAGCAGCCCCTGCAAGTTCATGTCGGGATAAGACAGCAGATCGTAGGCCGTTCGACGTTGCCCGTCCTTGTTGAGGTTTAGCCCGAAAGCCGATGCCTGATTGGGTGTGACTGAGAGAGACCTTGCCAGGTCTCGTGCCTGCTCGAGTTCGCGCTGCGCTTCCGCAAATCGCCTGCTGCGTTCAGCACCTGCGATTCCAAGGTCGATAGCGATAGGCGTCAGTCGTTCATCGGCGTTATCGGCGCGGAGTGAAAGACGAAACTCCGCCCGTGAGGTGAACATGCGATACGGCTCCGTCACCCCACGGCGAGTCAGATCGTCCACCAGAACCCCTATATAGGCGTCGCTTCGCCCGAAGATGACCGGGTCAAGTCCACCCGCCGCGCGCGCAGCATTCAATCCGGCCACCAGGCCCTGCGCTGCGGCCTCTTCATATCCTGTGGTGCCGTTGATCTGCCCGGCGAGATAGAGACCGGGGGCACGACGGGTTTCCAGCGTTGTTTCCAACTCGCGCGGATCGATGTGGTCATACTCGATCGCATAACCGGGCTGCGTGATTACGGCCCGCTCCAGACCGGGAATCGAAGCAACGAGCGCCTCCTGCGCATCTCGAGGAAGCGATGTTGAAATGCCGTTCGGATAGACGGTATCGTTGTCGAGGCCCTCCGGTTCCAGAAATATCTGGTGACCGTCCCGATCGCCGAATTTCACGATCTTGTCTTCGATCGACGGGCAATAGCGCGGACCGACACCTTCGATCGAGCCGGAATACATGGCGGAGCGCGACAGGTTCGCCCGGATGACTTGGTGCGTTTCCGCGGTCGTACGCGTAACGCCGCAGGCAATCTGCGGGTTGACGATCGAATCGGTGAGCAGCGAGAAGGGCACCGGATCTTCATCGGCCAACTGCTTGTCCAGCGACTGCCAGTCGATCGTGCGCCCGTCGATGCGTGGCGGCGTGCCTGTTTTCAGCCGGCCGAGTGTGAAGCCGAGACGGGTCATGGTGGCTGAGAGCCCCACAGAAGCATCTTCGCCCATGCGGCCGGCGGGAAAACGCTCGTCACCGATATGAATCAGTCCGCGCAGGAAAGTGCCGCTGGTCAGAACAACCGCGGAGCAGGAAAGGTGCCGCCCATCCGACAATACAACGCCGTTGATTCGATTGTTTTCGAATCGGAGATCGAAAACTTCCCCTTCGATCACTTCGAGGTTCGGCTGGTCGGCAATAGCCTCCTGCATTGCCTGGCGATAAAGCTTGCGGTCGGCCTGTGTTCTCGGGCCGCGGACAGCCGGCCCCTTCCGCCGGTTGAGCAAGCGAAACTGGATTCCGGCGCGGTCAGCGACACGACCCATGAGCCCGTCCAGCGCGTCGATTTCCCGAACCAGATGGCCCTTGCCCAAACCGCCGATTGCGGGATTGCAAGACATGACGCCAATGGTGTCGCGCTTCATCGTCACCAGTGCGGTGCGAGCCCCGACCCGTGCCGATGCGGAAGCTGCCTCGCAGCCGGCGTGACCTCCGCCAATGACGATGACGTCGAAATTTCCGTTCATGATGCCGTCTCTTTCATCGGTCGACAGATGTTCCCGACCGCAAGCGAAGTCAAGCCGGAAGGCCGTTTCACGTGAAACGAAGTTCCCGCTCCGGGGCTGAGTGTTTCACGTGAGTCAGCGGATGCGCTGTCACGGCAATGTTTCACGTGAGTCACTTGCCGATGCAGAACTCTGAAAAGATGACGCCGAGCAAATCTTCTACGTCGATTGCGCCGGTGATGCGGCCCAGAGCATCGCCGGCCAATCGTAACTCCTCCGCACGCAATTCCAGATCGTGAGCATCTCTGTCTGCGGCCGTCAAATGCTCGCTACATATCCGAAGCAATTCGATTTGTCGCAGTCGTGAAGGGATGACGCCCGACGCGGCGGACACTGCATCTTTTGCACGCTGCGCGATGTCGCCAACCAGCCCAGCCAAACCGGCGCCACTCAACACGGAAACGACGTGGTCGAATCCTTCGGCATCGTGTGACGCTATATCGGCCTTCGTTGCGATCGTCAGCGATTTGTTCTCTATGATTCCCGCGTCGAGATCGGGGAGGGCTGCCAAGCCATCCGTAAGCTGGAGGACGAGGTCTGCCTCGTCTGCCGCCTTCCGCGCCCGCTCGATCCCGATCTGTTCGACCCGATCGGGGGAAGTCCGTATGCCGGCGGTATCCGTCACCAGAACTTTCAGCCCATCGAGATCGAGCGTCACCTCCACGAGATCTCGCGTCGTCCCCGCGATTTCAGTCACTATGGCCACGTCGCGCTGCGCCAGTGCATTTAGCAGGCTGGACTTACCGGCGTTCGGCGCCCCCACAAGCACGACCCGGAATCCGTCTCTGATAATCTCCGCTGCATGGTAACCGCGGATATGGTTAATGATTTCCTGCTGCATTGCGACCATATCGGCCCAGACTTCTTCGGCCACCGATCCCGGAACGTCGCCTTCATCGGCAAAATCGAGTTCGGCCTCGATCATTGCCCGGGCATGCAGCAGCCGCTTCCGCCAGCTCTCATACAGATCGCGCTGCCCGCCTTCGGCATTGATCAGAGCCATTCGACGCTGAAGCTCGGTTTCCGCTGAAATGAGATCCGCCAGACCTTCGGCGCTGGTCAGATCGAGCTTGCCATTCAGAAATGCGCGGCGCGTGAACTCTCCCGCTTCAGCCGCGCGCAGCCCAGCCGTTCCGCTCAGATGCTCAAGCACGGCCGCAACGACCGCCTTACCACCATGAACGTGCAGCTCCGCGCAGTCCTCGCCGGTAAAACTCGCGGGTCCGGGGAAATTGAGCACGATCGCCCGATCGAGCAGCTCTCCGCCATCGCTCACGAGCTCCCTGAGCATCGCTTTCCGCGGCGGCGGTACGCTGCCCGAAGTCATGCTCTTGAGAACCGCGATGGTTTGCGGGCCCGAAAGCCGGATAACCGCGACGCCTGAAGGAAGCCCGCCCGAAGACAAGGCAAAGATCGTATCGCGGAATAAGGATTGATGGCTCAATGCCTTCGCCCTACCTTCGCTGCCAGCAACGGTGTGTCATGACCAATCTTCTACCTCAAAATCTGCTTGCTCACGAAAGCAGTCCATATCTGCGGCAGCACAAAGACAATCCCGTGCATTGGCGCCCCTGGTCGCGAGCCGCGCTGGACGAAGCTGCCACCGCCGGCAAGCCGATCCTTCTTTCGGTCGGTTACGCCGCCTGTCACTGGTGCCACGTCATGGCCCATGAGAGTTTCGAAGACGACGACGTCGCCGCTGTCATGAACCGCCTTTTCGTGAACATCAAGGTCGACCGCGAGGAGCGGCCCGATATCGACCAGATCTATATGGCCGCGTTGACCGCCATGGGCGAGCAAGGCGGGTGGCCATTGACCATCTTCCTGACTCCCGACGGGCGGCCATTCTGGGGCGGCACCTACTTTCCAAAGGAACCGCGTTACGGGCGGCCGGGCTTCATACAGGTCCTCGAAGCGGTAGCGCGCACGTGGAATGACAAGCAGGACGAGCTCGCGCGAAGCGCTGGCGCCCTGGCGGATCATGTCCGTTCCCGGCTAGCGCCTAGCACAGGTACTCTGGCACTGGATCCCGGCCTTCTTCCCGCGCTTGCGGAATCGATCCAGACATCGATTGATACCGCAAAGGGCGGCCTGCGTGGCGCACCGAAGTTCCCGAATGCGCCTTTCATGAGTGCTTTATGGGCGAACTGGCTGCGGCATGGCGTGTCCGCTCACCGTGATTCCGTTCTCATAAGCCTGCAAGCGATGCTCAGCGGCGGCATATACGACCATCTCGGCGGCGGATTGTGTCGCTACTCGGTGGATGA
>JAEWFU010000081.1 GCA_023388675.1 Pseudomonadota bacterium
TGTTCGAGGATGTCGAAGTGCCGTTCGAGAACGTGCTTTACGAGGAGGGCAAGGGCGTCGAGGTGCTGATGTCCGGGCTCGACTACGAGCGGGTGGTGCTGTCGGGCGGGCCGCTCGGCATCATGGCGGCCGCGCTTGACGTCGCGATCCCCTATACGCAGGAGCGCCGCCAATTCGGCAATGCGATCGGCGAGTTCCAGCTCGTCCAGGGCAAGCTCGCCGACATGTACACGACGATGAATGCGTGCCGCGCCTACGTCTATGCAGTGGCCTCGGCCTGCGACCGCAAGGAGACGACACGCAAGGATGCGGCCGGCTGCATCCTCTACGCGGCGGAAAAGGCGACGCAGACCGCGCTTGACGCGATCCAGCTTCTCGGCGGCAACGGCTACATCAACGACTACCCGACCGGCCGCCTGCTGCGCGATGCCAAGCTCTACGAGATCGGCGCCGGCACGAGCGAGATCCGCCGCTGGCTGATCGGGCGGGAGATGATGGGGGAGCAGGCGAGACGTAGAGCGCTGGCGCTCTAGTTCTTCATTTCCACAAAAATGGAGGCACGACATGCCGATTGATCAACGCCAGAAAGAGCTCATTTCGGGCAATCGGGCCGATTTTTCCGGTCTTCGCGCGCTCTTCATCAACACGACGCTGTCACCCACCGAACAAGGCCGGTCGCACACCGAGACGCTCATGCGCGATGCGATCGAGATCATGTCGGGCTGCGGCGTCACGACCGACTATTTGCGCGCGGCCGACCACCGGATCGCCATCGGCGTCCAGCCGGATATGCGCAAGCATGGCGCGGAAGAGGACGATTGGCCGGACCACATCTGGCCGAAGGTGCGCGACAGCCATATTCTCGTGATCGGCACGCCGATCTGGCTTGGAGAGCAAAGTTCCATCTGCCGCATGATCATCGAACGCCTCTACGCGCATTCGGGACAAACCAACGAGAAGGGCCAGTACGTCTTCTACGGTAAGGTCGGAGGATGCATGGTCACCGGCAACGAGGACGGCATCAAGGCTGTCTCCAAAACAGTGCTCTATTCGCTGCAGCATATAGGCTACACGATACCGCCTCAGGCCGATTGCGGCTGGATCGGCGAGGCAGGCCCCGGCCCTTCCTATGGCGACAAGCTGGAGGACGGGAGCCAGGCCGGCTTCGACAACGACTTCACCCGCAAGAATCTGACCACCATGACCTTCAATCTCATGCACTTCGCGCGCATGCTTAACGATGCGGGCGGCGTTCCCGCCTACGGCAACACGACCGCGCAATAAAAAGCTCACGGGAGCCGCAATGCCCATCATCAAGTCCGAACTTTCGCCCTCCTCCGATGCGTTCAAGGCAAATGTCGAGCGGATGCGCGAGCTTGTCGCCGACATCTCCGACAAGGCCGCGACCGTCGAGCTTGGCGGCAGCGAGGAGGCGCGCGAGCGTCATGTATCCCGCGGCAAGCTGCTGCCGCGCGAACGTCTCGCCCAGCTTCTCGACACCGGCGCGCCTTTCCTCGAGATCGGCCAGTTCACGGCGTGGGGCATGTATGGCGAGGAGATCGCATCGGCCGGCATGATCTGCGGCATCGGACGGATCGAGGGCACCGAGTGCATGGTGGTCGTCAACGATGCGACCGTGAAAGGCGGCACCTACTATCCGCTGACGGTGAAGAAGCATCTGCGCGCGCAGGAGATCGCGCTGCAAAACAATCTGCCCTGCATCTACCTCGTCGATTCCGGCGGCGCCAACCTGCCCAACCAGGACGAGGTGTTTCCGGATCGCGAGCATTTCGGCCGCATCTTCTTCAACCAGGCCAACATGTCTGCCGCCGGCATTCCGCAGATCGCCTGCGTGATGGGATCGTGCACAGCGGGCGGGGCCTATGTGCCGGCAATGTCGGACGAGACGATCATGGTGCGCAAGCAGGCGACCATCTTCCTCGGCGGGCCGCCGCTGGTGAAGGCGGCAACAGGCGAGGACGTGACGGCCGAAGAGCTTGGCGGTGCGGACCTGCATACACGCGAATCGGGCGTCGCCGACCACTACGCCACCGACGACACCCATGCGCTCGCCATCGTCCGGCGCATCGTCAAGAACCTGAATCGAAACAAGCGCGTAGGCGTGACGCTGCGCAAACCGATTCAACCGCTTTACGCACCGGACGAGATCTACGGCGTGGTACCCGCCGATCTGCGCCAGCCCTACGACGTGCGCGAAGTCATCGCCCGCCTTGTCGACGGCTCGGAGTTCGACGAGTTCAAGCAGAACTACGGCACGACGCTGGTCACGGGCTTCGCCCATCTCCACGGCATGCCGGTCGGCATCCTCGGCAACAACGGCGTGCTGTTTTCCGAAAGCGCACTCAAGGGCGCGCATTTCATCGAGCTGTGCTGCCAGCGCAAGATTCCGCTGATCTTCCTGCAGAACATCACCGGCTTCATGGTCGGCCGCAAATACGAGGCCGGCGGCATTGCCAAGGACGGCGCCAAGCTGGTGACAGCGGTGGCGACCGCGCAGGTGCCGAAGCTCACCGTCATCATCGGCGGCTCCTTCGGCGCGGGCAATTACGGCATGTGCGGACGCGCCTATTCGCCCCGCTTCCTGTGGATGTGGCCCAACGCGCGCATCTCCGTGATGGGCGGCGAACAGGCAGCGACTGTGCTGGCGATGGTCAAGCGCGAGGGTTTCGAGCGCAGGGGCGAGGAATGGTCAGCCGAGGACGAGGCGAAGTTCCGCAAGCCGATCCTTATGAAATATGAGCATGAGGGGCATCCGCTCTACTCGTCCGCCCGGCTGTGGGACGACGGCATCATCGATCCGGCGAAAACCCGCGATGTGCTGGCGCTCTCGCTGAGCGCCGCCCTCAACGCGCCGGTGCCGGACACGAAGTTCGGCGTGTTCAGGATGTGACGATGCAGGCTGGCATCCCTGAAACGAAACGGTCTGCGGGCGCGACCGCCCTACCCGCCATTTACCAGCGCGAGCACCAGCCGATGGACGTTGCCGCCGTCGGTCAACTCGACCTGGTCGAATTCGCGGCTGCGACGGCGCTGCTCCTGCGACAGCGGGCCGAGACGGCTCTGCAGCTCGGCACGAACCTTCTGGCAGTCCGGATCGTTCGGCGCGGACAGGCCGATGGACGTGGCCTCGATCGCCTTGACGAGATCGATGATGAACTCGCCATGGACCTTCTCGTGCGCGGTTACACCGGTGACGAAGGTTTCCCAAAGACGCCGCGTCGCCGCCGGCATGTCACCGGACGCTTTCGGCAGGCGATAGATGATCGTCAGGCTCGGGCGCGCGGAGGCCAGCGTGCAGGAGCCATCCGGCTGCGGACGATAGTCGCGCGACCACAGCAGCTTGAAATCGGTGAACGCGATCGCTCGGCCAACGCCGACCTTGGGCCCGTTCTCGCCGATGGACCGGTAGAGCTCGATGCCGGAGCTGCCAGACACCCGATAGTGCTCGATCGTCTCCACCGGCTTCCAGTCGGCCTGGGCCATCGCCGGCATCCACACAATCGCTGCCGCCGCGGCCAGCAATCGCAAACCTCTCGTCATGGCATTTCCTCGCCTGCCTCGCTCGCGCGGCAAGGTAGGGGCAAAGCACCAATTCGCACAACCGCATTCGGCATGGCGATCGCCACGGACGGCGAGAGCCGTTTCAGCATACCCGTTTCCAGGAGGGCTTCATGTTCGACAAGATCCTGATCGCCAATCGCGGCGAGATCGCGTGCCGCGTCATCCGCACCGCGCGGCGAATGGGCATCGCGACCGTTGCCGTCTACTCGGATGCCGACCGCCGGTCGCTGCATGTGGAGATGGCGGACGAAGCCGTCCATATCGGCCCCTCACCCGTCGGTGAGAGCTATCTGGTGGCCGAAAGGATCATCGAGGCGGCAAAGGCCACCGGCGCGCAGGCGATCCATCCGGGATACGGCTTCCTTTCCGAGAATCCCGAGTTCGTGGAGGCGGTGGAAGGTGCCGGGCTCGTCTTCATCGGCCCTTCGGGGGCTTCGATCCGGGCCATGGGCCTGAAGGATGCGGCCAAGCGGCTGATGGAGAAGGCCGGCGTACCCGTCGTGCCCGGCTATCATGGCGAGGGCCAGGAGATCGTGATCCTCGCCTCCAAGGCACGCGAGATCGGCTACCCCGTGCTCATCAAGGCGCGGGCTGGCGGCGGCGGCAAGGGCATGCGCAAGGTCGACGACCCCGACGCCTTTCCGGAAGCGCTGGCCGCGGCAAGACGTGAGGCCAAGGCAGCGTTCGGCGACGACCGGGTTCTGGTCGAGAAATATGTCGAGAAGCCGCGGCACATCGAGGTGCAGGTGTTCGGCGACAATCACGGCAACGTCGTGCATTTGTTCGAGCGCGACTGCTCGGCACAGAGGCGGCACCAGAAGGTCATAGAGGAAGCTCCTGCCCCCGGCATGACGCCCGAGATGCGTGCGGCGATGACCGAGGCCGCGGTGACGGCGGCAAAGGCCATCGACTATTCGGGCGCCGGCACGATCGAATTCATCGTCGACGCCTCGCAGGGGCTGCGGCCCGACCGCTTCTGGTTCATGGAGATGAACACGCGACTGCAGGTGGAACATCCGGTGACGGAAATGGTCACCGGCGTCGATCTGGTCGAATGGCAGTTGCGGGTGGCAAGCGGCGAGCGGCTGCCGAAGTTGCAGGACAACATTTCACTGTCCGGCCATGCGTTCGAGGCGCGGCTTTACGCCGAGGACGCTGCGAAGGGGTTTCTACCGGCGATCGGCACGCTGCATCATCTGCGTTTCCCGCCGGCATCGCCGTCGCTGCGCGTGGAGACCGGCGTGCGCGAAGGCGATGCCATTTCGCCCTTCTACGACCCGATGATCGCCAAGCTGGTGGTTCACGGGCCGGACCGCGGTGCCGCGCTCGAAGCCCTGGGTGAAGCACTCGCCGGCACGGAAATTGCCGGTTCAGTAGTCAATACCGCATTTCTTGCCGCGCTCGCCCGCGACGCGGATTTCGCAGCCGGCGATGTCGACACCGGGCTCATCGAACGCAAGCAGGCGGAACTGACCGCATCACATGCCCCCACAGCAGGCCATCTTACGGCCGCCGTGGTGACGGCAGCGGAAGTGACCCCCGATCCGCAGGCAGCGGACCCCTGGGCATCGCTGGCAGGCTACGCGCATTTTCATGCGCCCGTGCGGCAGGTGCGTCTATCGCATGAAGACAACGAGATCGTCGCGAAGCTCGTCATTGCGGCCAACGGCAACGCGGTCGTCACGATCGATGGCGCCACGACGACGCTGCCGCTTGGCGCTGCACGCGCCGCCGCACGCTGGCCCGGCCACGTCACAGTCTTCGCCGGCGCAGCAAGCCACACCTTCGCGGTCGCCGACCCGTTCGCGGAAGCGGAGGCCGCGGCGGCAGGAGGCGACGCCCTGCGCGCGCCGATGCCGGGGCTGGTCAAGGTTGTGCGGGCGGCAGCGGGCGATGCGGTCGTGAAGGGCCAGCCATTGCTGGTGCTGGAAGCGATGAAGATGGAGCACACCATTGCCGCGCCGCACGATGGTATCATCGAAGAGATAGCCACCGAGGGCGCGCAGGTTACCGACGGGACAGTGCTGGTGCGGTTCCAGGAGGAAGCAGAGGCATAACCCAAAAAGCGAAGGCCGCGCCGGCTGTTTCCGCCGGTCGCGACCTTCGTTCATGGTAAGCCCCGGTGCGCCCGCACCCAACTCGCCATCCCTGTTCATTCCATGAGGCGCGAGCGCCGCGCCTCGTAAAACTCAGTGCACGGTCATCCATTCGCGGGCGGCGCGAAGCGCCCTGGCGATGTCCTGCTTATTCATTGTCGCGGCGAGTTCCGCCCGCAGCCCGGCAGCCCGGTCGGACCCCTTGATCGCGGCGATGTTGAACCATTTGTGGGCGGCGACGAGATCGACGTCGCAGTCGCGTCCGGTGGCGTACATCATGCCGAGTTCGAACAGAATTTCAGCCTGCGCGGTGGAGCCGATGCCGGCTTCAAGCATATCAAAACGAGCCATGTTCCAGTCCCCTGTGTGTCTCCCGAGAGCCCTTGTTTTGTGCGGGTCCCGTCGTGTGATCCGATGGTTTGGAGAATGCAGCGGAGGCTTGAATCCGTCGTTAAATGGCTTGCTTAATTTGCGGAAAACAAAACTAAAACAAGAGGTAAAGCTCGGATTTCGTTAAGGATAGGAAGCGCGGGATTCCCTGCATTTCGTCGAAAAGGTGATGAAAATTGTCCCCCTCCGGCGAAAGATTCCGCTAACCACGCTCCGGCTTCTTTCGACGACCCCGCCACCGCCGATAGCCAAAAGGGCCGGCAATCATGCCGTGCATGCGGGGCTTTCGCGGCATCGCAAATTCGTTTACTTTTACGTTTGCGTAAGTAACGAGCCCGCGCCGGGTATCAGCCCGTCCGGGATGGGAGGAAGAACATGCTTCGCAAAATTGCAGCCACAGCCAGCCTGACACTCATACTCGCGGGCGCCGCACTCGCGGATCCCATCGAAGGGAACTGGAAGACCGACAGCGGCGCCATCGCCCAGATCGCGGCGTCCGGCGGGAGCTTTACCATCACGTTGCGCAGCGGTGAGCATAACGGCAAGCGCATCGGCCAGATGCAGGCGGCCGGAAGCGGCAAGTACAAGGGGAAGATCACGGACCCCGCAAACGACAAGACCTATTCCGGCAATGCCACGCTGAACGGCAACAGCCTTGCCATGCAGGGCTGCGTGGCGGCCATCTTCTGCCGCACGCAGAACTGGAAGCGCCAATAGGCCAACCCGACACCGGCGGGCCTGCATCGACGCGGGACCGCCGGTCAGGCTCTCGTCTGGCGACACGATACTCATACCGTCGCACCCGATCATCGCGTGGCGCAGGCCTTCTTTCGTTAGGCACGCCCAGCCATCGAGGCTGGCTCGCGACCACCCCCCCGCCGACATGTGCAATCTTTCGTTAAGGTCGCTGAACGGCGGATGAACGCACATCTCAGCCATGGTTCAGCCTCGTTCTGGCATCTTTCGGTCACAAACGAAGGACACCGCCAGAGATGCTCAGCCGCCGCTTCACAATCGTATGCCTGCTCGTAGCCACGTTCGGCGCGGCGCTTTCGATCCTCGTCGCCGAGGACAGCCGCGCCAACCACATCCGCCCGACCGGGTTCCTGAGCTGCGATACCAGCGGCTGCACCATCCCGGCACGGCGTTGAGGGGCGACCGATGAACCAGATCACGAACACCTTTCCTGGCCTGCTCACCGCAGCACTGCGCATAGCGCTGCTCTTCACGCTGCTGTTCACGCCGCTGCTCGCCATCCAGTCGGTGCAGGCGGGCTCTGCAAGCATCATCGAAAGCGTGACCTCACCGCAGAAGGGCATCGGGTTCGTGCTCGTCACCAGCCTGCGCCGCGTCTGATTGTCAGGCGGACCGCAAAACAGCTTCAAGCTGAAATTGGAGGTGTGGCCCCTCGAAACGTCATGACCAAGTCTCTATAATAGGTCATGGAAAAGCGAATCTACCCACAACCCATCGAATCGGTCTCCACGCCGGAGCCCTACAGCCGCCGGAGCTTCACCGACGCGGGCGAGGCCGTCGACGCGCTCAAGGCCCTTTACGACCGCAACACGAGCTTCCTGAGGGACTCGTTCGACAAGCTCGGCACCGGCGTCGAGCAGCAGCGCCGCTACCGCGCCTTCTATCCCGAAGTCGGCGTCTCGACCTCCTCATACACCCAGATCGACACGCGGCTTTCCTACGGGCACATGGCCGCGCCGGGGCACTATTCCACCACCATCACCCGTCCCGACCTGTTCGACAGCTACCTGACGGAGCAGCTTCGACTGCTGATGCGCAATCACGGGGTGCCGGTGACCGTAGGCGAATCCGAAACGCCGATCCCGCTGCATTTCGCCTTCCTCGAAGGCACGCATGTGGACGCCGGCGTGGCCGACCGCATCCAGCGGCCGCTGCGCGACCTGTTCGACGTGCCGGACCTCAACGCGACGGACGACCACATCGCCAACGGCACCTACGAGCCGCTGCCAGGCGAGCCGATGCCGCTGGCGCCGTTTACCGCGCAGCGCATCGACTATTCGCTGCACAGGCTGTCGCACTATACGGCCACCAGCCCGAACCACTTCCAGAACTTCGTGCTGTTCACGAACTACCAGTTCTACATCGACGAGTTCTGCGTGCTGGCGCGCGAGCTGATGGCCAAGGGCGGCGACGGCTACGAAGCCTTCATCGAGCCGGGCAATATCGTCACGAGCGCCGGCGAGACGATGCCGCACGAAGGCTCGACGCTGACCCGCATGCCGCAAATGCCGGCCTATCACCTGACCAAGCCGGGCCATGGTGGCATCACGATGGTCAATATCGGCGTCGGCCCTTCCAACGCAAAGACCATCACCGACCATATCGCCGTGCTACGCCCGCATGCCTGGCTGATGCTCGGCCACTGCGCCGGGCTGCGCAACACCCAGGCGCTCGGCGACTATGTGCTGGCTCACGCCTATGTGCGCGAGGACCACGTGCTCGACGACGACCTGCCGGTTTGGGTGCCGATCCCGGCGCTGGCCGAAATCCAGGTGGCCGTGCAGGAGGCGGTGGCCGAGGTGACCGGGCTTTCGGGATACGACCTGAAACGCATCATGCGGACGGGAACCGTCGCCACCATCGACAACCGCAACTGGGAGCTGCGCGACCAGCGCGGCCCGGTGCAGCGGCTCTCCCAGTCCCGCGCCATCGCGCTGGACATGGAATCGGCGACCATCGCGGCCAACGGGTTCCGCTTCCGCGTGCCCTACGGCACGCTGCTCTGCGTCTCGGACAAGCCGCTCCACGGCGAACTCAAATTGCCGGGCATGGCGACGGAATTCTACAAGCGGCAAGTCTCACAGCACCTGACCATCGGCATCCGGGCCATGGAAAAGCTCGCGGATATGCCGGCCGAAAGGCTGCATTCTCGCAAACTGCGCAGCTTTTCGGAAACCGCCTTCCTGTAGGGTCCGGCGCTTGCGGAACGGGCGCGATCGTCTTGATCGCGCCTCAATCTTCGACCATCCGAGC
>JAEWFU010000092.1 GCA_023388675.1 Pseudomonadota bacterium
CCTGCGACCATGTCGTGTTCTCCCGGCGGGGGCTCGCCCAGTTTGCGGGCACCGACTCGATCGAAGACGGGCTGCATCGCGCCCGCCGTCCCGGCCACAAGATCGTCGGCGTCACCGACGGTGGCGACGGCCTCTACTGGCTCGACGGGGATGCGCTGCGCAATGCCCGTCCCCCTCATGTCGACGTGGTCGACACCGTCGGCGCCGGCGACGCCTTTCACGGCGCCTTTGCGCTCGCTCTGTCTCACGGGCGGCCGCTCGAGGAGACCATTCGCTTCGCCAACAGCGTCGCCGCTCTCAAATGCACGGTCCCCGGCGGTCGCGCCGGCCTGCCGACGCCGCAGGCGCTGCAGCGCTTCGACCCCACACTCGATCTGGATTGGATTGCCGCAAGATGACCGAAGGTTTCCCCCCCACGCCCATGGAACGCAACACCAGGCTCGACGAAAAACTGGCGGCGATCAGGCGCGATCCGTCCGGCTCGAAGGAATTTCTCATCTGCGACGCCAAGGATCCGGACATGGCGCGCGGCATTGCTGCGCTGGGCATGGTCCGCGACGAGGGGGGCAAGGAAAGGCCGCGCAACCGCCAAGAATTTCTCGACATCGTCCGGGCGGTCGTGAGGCAGGACATCGTCGACCTGATGCTGCTCTCCGCTTACAATCTGCACAAGCTCGCGATCGAGGAAAATCTATTCGAAAACAGCAGCATGGCGCGGGCGGCTCGCGTCAACGATACAAGCGAAATCTGGCTGCCGCGCCATGGCGCCTATCGCGCCTCTCCGTCTCAGCCGTTCCGCACGGCCGACCTGTCGCGCGTCATGCATGGCGGTCATGCGCCCTTGCCGAAGGGCATGGCAGGTGCCGATCTCGGTCTCTACAGCCTGACCTTCACCAACGATGTCGATGCCGACCATCGCACATTGACCGCGTACAACGCGTTCCGTGCGGAATGCAACGCGCTCGGCTTCAGGCACTTCCTCGAAGTCTTCAACCCGAATGTCGGCACGCTCGCCGGCGAAGAGGTCGGCCAGTTCGCCAACGACTGCGTCGTGCGCTGCCTTGCCGGCATCGATCGCGATGCAGCGCCAATATTCCTCAAGGTGGCCTATAATGGGCCGCGCGCGATGGAGGAACTGGTGGCCTATGACGACGAGATGATCGTGGGCGTGCTCGGCGGAGCCGGCGGCACCACCCGCGACACGCTCGAACTGCTCGCGCAGTCGAAACGGCATGGAGCGCGGCTTGCCCTGTTCGGCCGCAAGATCAACCAGGCGGAATCGCCGCTCGACCTGATCGAAATTCTTCGCCGCGTTGCCGATGACGAGTTGACACCCGCCGACGGCGTGTCGCTCTATCACGACCGGCTGACAAAAGGACGCATTCCGGCGCGCATCGCGCTGGAGGAGGATCAGCTTGTCAGCCAGCCGGTCCTCAAGGCAGCGTAAGGAGCATTTATCAGTGACACGGACGACGCCAAATTACCCATCGACACAGCTCTTCATCGACGGTGAATGGCGACCCGGAAGAGAAGGCAAGACGATCGACGTGGTCGATCCGGCAACCGGCGAGGTGATCGGCACCGTCGCGCATGCGACTCGTGTAGACCTCGACGCCGCTCTTGACGCCGCCGAGCGTGGCTTCGCCGCCTGGAGCGCGACCTCCCCGTTCGAGCGCTACAAGCTCATGCGCAAGGCTGCCGACATACTCAGGCAGCGCGCCGACGAGATCGCGCAGGCGATGACGCTTGAGCAGGGAAAGCCCGTGGGCGAAGCGCGCATGGAAACGCTGGCCGGCGCCGACATCATCGACTGGTTCGCCGAGGAGGCGCGTCGCACCTACGGACAGGTCGTGCCGGCACGCGCGCCGGGCGTCACGCAGATGATCGTCAAGCTGCCGGTCGGTCCGGTCGCCGCCTTCACGCCCTGGAACTTCCCGATCAACCAGGTCGTGCGCAAGCTCTCGGCCGCCCTTGCCGCGGGCTGCTCGATCATCGTCAAGGCTCCGGAAGAAACCCCGGCCGCGCCGGCAGCACTCGTACGCGCCTTCGCTGATGCGGGCATTCCCGCTGGCGTGATCGGGCTCGTCTACGGCGTGCCCGCCGAGATTTCGGAATATCTGATCCCGCACCCGACGATCCGCAAGATTTCCTTCACCGGATCGACCCCCGTCGGCAAGCATCTGGCAGCTCTTGCCGGGCAGCACATGAAGCTCGCAACCATGGAGCTTGGCGGCCACGCCCCGGCAATCGTCTTCGACGACGCTGATCTCGACAAGGCGGTGAAGGTGCTATCGGCGGCCAAGTACCGCAATGCCGGCCAGGTCTGCGTCTCCCCGACGCGCTTCCTCGTCCAGGACAAGTCGTTCGACGGCTTCGTCGACGCCTTCACGGCGGCCGCGAAGACCGTGAAGGTTGGCAACGGCTTCGAGGAAGGCACCGCAATGGGGCCACTCGCGAACGAGCGGCGCATCCCCGCGCTCGAATCGCTGATTGCCGATGCCGTGGCACAGGGCGGCGAGTTGCGCACTGGTGGCCGGCGCATCGGCAACAAGGGATACTTCTTCGAGCCGACCGTGCTGGCCAACGTACCGACGGGCGCACGCATCATGAACGAGGAACCGTTCGGACCGGTTGCCATCATCAATCGCTTCGGCACCACCGAAGATGCGATCGCGGAAGCCAACCGCCTTCCCTACGGCCTTGCAAGCTATGCGTTCACGCGCTCTACCGAAACCGCCGACCAGCTCGGCAAGCGCATCGTCGCGGGCATGACCACCATCAACCACAACGGCCTCGCGCTTCCGGAAGTGCATTTCGGCGGGGTGCGGGACTCGGGCTATGGCAGCGAAGGCGGGTCGGAAGCGATCAACGCCTACCTCGTGCCGAAACTGGTGACGCTCGCCGCCTGAGGCCGCGCACTCGACCAACTCCACGGCCGCCGTCGTCCTCACGCCGGCGGCCGTTTCAAGTTTTCCGGCATCGGGCTGGCCGAAGCGGCAGAGAGTTGCGCGGCGATGTTGCCCGCCTCAATGCCCGGGATGGAGCGCGTCATTCAGGTACATGCAGGTCAGCATCGTGAAGATGTAGGCCTGGATAAGCGACATCAGAAGCTCCAGCCCGGTCAGTGCAACCGTCATCGCCAGCGGAAGGACGGCGCCGACGACACCCAGGGCACCGAACCCGCCGAGAGAAACGACGAACCCGGCGAAAACCTTGAGGGTAATGTGCCCAGCCAGCATGACCGCGAACAGGCGGACCGAATGGCTGATGGGACGGGACAGATAGGAGATCACCTCGATGGGAACGATGATCGGCGCCATCAGGACCGGCACGCCCGAGGGCATGAACAGCCGGAAAAACCCCAATCCGTTGCGAACAAGGCCATAGATCGTGACGGTCAGGAACACCAGCATGGCCAGCGCGAACGTCACGATAATGTGGCTCGTCACGGTAAAGGCGTAAGGGAACATTCCCAGAAGGTTCGCGACGAGCACGAACATGAACAGGGAAAAGACAAGAGGAAAGAACACCATGCCCTCTTCCCGCGCGTTCTCCCGGAGCGTCTTCGAGACAAATTCGTAGAGCACTTCCGTCGCCGATTGCCAGCGCCCGGGGACAAGGTTTCCATTTCTGGTGGAGAAGAAGAGGAACCCGCCGGCCACCACGACCGTCAGCGCCATGTAGAGGGCGGAGTTGGTGAAGCTCAATTCATGGCCGCCCATCTCGACAAGTCGAACAAGCGGGGTGATTTCGAACTGCTCGATCGGTCCGGCCATGTGCCGACCCTCCTCTGCGGTGGGCCGGGCCGTCCCGGAATATTCGACGAGGCGCGGGTCGTCCCGCGCGCGACCCTGATATGGCCGGATAGTCGGGGTGTCAATCGGGCATTGCCGACGCGACCTTCATGTGACGTCCCTCATGCGACGAGCCGCCAGAAGAAAATCGCGCTCATCACCGTGCCGACGACGATGACCACGGCGCGGACGACCGAACGAGGCAGAGCCCGGGCCAGTGGCGCGCCGGCGTAGCCGCCCGCCGTGGCAGCCGCCATCATCACGAGGGCCTGCGGCCAGGCAACGAGACCTGCAAGCGCGAAGGTTGCGACCGAAATCGCGGACAATACGAAGGACAGGCCGGTCTTGAGACCGTTCATGAGGTTCAGGTCGCGCATGCCCCAAAGAGAGAACAGCGCCAGCAGGACGATGCCGAGCCCGCCGTTGAAATATCCCCCGTAGATGGAGACCAGCACCGTTCCCACCGGCCCTTCAGCTGTGCTGAAGCTACGCCGTTGTGCCCAGTCCCTGATCTTGTCTCCGAACGCGAAGGCAAGGGTAGCCAGCGCCAGCAGAAAAGGCACGACCGCCGAGAAGGCTTCATTGGAGGAAACCAGCAAAAGCACCGAGCCTATCAATCCGCCGATGGCTGTTGCAGCAACGATCTTGACCAGCCTGATCCGGTCCAAGGTTGCAATTTCCTGCCGAAAACCGGCGGCCCCCGCGAGGTAGCCGGGAAAGACTGCGACGGCACTTGTCGCATTCGCAGCGACCACGGGCACGCCCGTATAGACGAGAGCGGGGAACGTCAGGAATGTGCCCCCGCCCGCGACGGTGTTCAGGATTCCGGCGAAAAATGCCGCGGTGACCAGCACGAGATAGTCTGTCATGAATTTCCTCTCTGCCGACTCGCGGCGGCAAAGCCTATGCCGCAGAAGGACCGGGATCGTCAAAACCTCCCGGCCCCATCGGAACGGGCTGGTGCTCCGCGCCTTCGACGGAATGGACGAGACGAAGCACTGGCTTGCGCGCCACTGGCCGGGAATGTCCGTTCAGCGCCTCCTTCTCGCGTCTGGCTGCCTCCGGCTGGTAAAGGACCTGCTCCAGCATCACGCAGCGCTCCACCCCTTCGCGGTCTGCGAAGCAGAATTCCTGTCCTTCTGTCAGGCCGAGAAGCGCCAGGCCGCGCGGATTGCTGATCGGCAGAAACAGGCCGACCGGAGCAGACACGCTTCCGTCCGAGATAACGCGTGTGTCCCGCTCACCACCGTCGACGCTGAAATTCACGCGACTGCTCAGCGTGGCGACGTTTGCGGGAACATCGTCGCGAAAGACGACAAGGGCTGAATCGAGCTTCCTTTTCAGAAGCAGCGCAAGCGGGTTCTCGCGCCCGAGGTAGCGATCGCGCATCACCTCGAGAATGGTGAAGTCCTTGGTTGTGAGAATACAGCTCTCTGCCGACATCGCAGTTCTCCATCGCTCCGCCCTAAGGCGGTAAAATTGAAACGAGTGTGGAGAATCCCCTGGCCGCTCACGCGGCACAGGGGCTACGATCCTGCGATGAGGCAGCCTCCGAAGAGCTTGAGGCGGGAGAGTGGCGGCATGCGGCTCATGCCAACGCTAGCTTTCGCTGACGGTATTGACGGCAGCCGTCGCAGCCGCTTCGCCAACGCTCTCGACGGTAAGCCGGTGGCTGCGGCCGTCCCGAGATGCCCAGTCTATGGATTGCCCGGCCGACAGGCCGATCAGCGCGGCACCGATCGGCGTCAGGATCGAGATTTTGCCTTCCGCAATATCCGCCTCGCCCGGAAAGACGAGCGTAACGGTACGATCCTCACCCGCATCCGTCGTGAAGCGGAGGGTCGAACCCATGCGCACGATGTTGTCGGCAAGCCGGCCATCCGCGACAAGGCGCGCCCGGTCCAGTTCGGCAAAGAGCTGTTCGGCGACCGCGGGGTTGCGTTCGGCGAACGACTCCGCGAGCAGCGACAGGCGCTCATGGTCGGAACGCGTCATCGAGATCACGGGCTTGCGATGTTTCTTGTTGTCTGCGGCCATTGCTGGGCATCCTGTTGACCGTGTGGCCGCACTTGCATCGGCAAGGGCCTGTGGTCTGTTTCGAACTTGCTGGTTTTGTGTCGCGTGTCTGGCTTGCCGCCCTTCAGGCGAAAGCCGATGCCCCGCGGCCGGGGCGCGACGCGACCGAGCCGCGGGTCAGTGTCCCGCGATAGGACACACCCGGTGACGGATGGAAATGCGATGCTCGGTCTTGCTCATACCCTCAGAGGTGGGCGATCGCCTGGCGAATGTCAAGCCGGAGCTACACGATCAAGAATGCTGAGTCTGCCGGAATGCCTTGCTGACTGGGCTATTCAGCCTCTTCCCTGCCATGCGACAAAGCGCGCAATCCGCCTGTTGGCCTCCTGATTTTCCGTTGCGCTTGCCGATTGACAAGGTGTCAGGTCCCGCCTAGCGTTGCAAATGTGACCGGGTGTTCACATTTGGGCTGGAAACTCGAAAAGTCTCGCGGCACGGCGCAGAAGGGGGGAGTCCTTGACAATCGGCATTGCTTCTTTCGGTCCCCGTTCCGGGGCGGCTGTTTTCAATACCGTGCTCGCCGCCGAATTGCTTGGCCGGGGTGCAATCGGCGGCTTTGCCGTGTTTGCGATCCTCGACGCAGACGGCCGAGTGCATCACCGCTGGACGCAGGATGGAGGGGTTGGCACGCTCGACCTTCCAACCTCGTGGAAGGATGCAGGGATCGCGGCATGCATATCGAGCGGCCCTAACCGTCCCGAACCGCTCATCCAGTTCCTGCCCGGCGCAAACGGACGCGCACTGGTGACCGGCCATCGCCTGCCGCATGCGCCCAATGCCGGCAACGTTCCGATCAATGATGCCGTGCTGGCGCGTCTGAATGCCGGCGAAACACCGCAGGCTGCAATCGACACTGAACTTGCGTCGTGCCCTGAGATCGATGCAGGCCTGATCGCGATCACCGCCGACGGCAAGCTGGGCTGGGCGAACTCGGCGCGTGTCCAGCGCCGCAGCGATCTTGGACAAGCCCACCGCAGCGACCCCGATCGTGGCTTCGCCCTGCTCCATAATTCGATCTTCGTAGCCGACGGTCCCTGCCAGAACCTCGCGGACGCGTTGTCGGGCATCGCATGGGGCGCGCTCACCGGCAGCCCGGCTCGGCATTCGTTCCTGAGGCTCACTCATCCCGTTGCGTTCCGCCTCGCCGAACGGGACCGGATCGTCGTCGACGGGGCCGGTGACATCATCGGGCTGGAGACGGCAAATCCGGCCCTTCTGGCCGCAGACCGTGTCGGCACCGCAGGCTACCTGTCGGCGGAAGTCTGGCAGGGCGAGCACAGGATCGGCATTGCGGCCACGGAGCTTTTCGCCCGGATGGCAGGCGGCACCGCCCATCCGCAGGACGAGCCGGGCTCACGAAACTTCATGATGGCGAGGCTTTGCGATGTCGCGGCGTGAACGAACCGAACGCGCGATCCTTCAGGCGCTGGAGGATCAGATTCGCGAAACCGGCATGGCCGGTGTCGGAGTCAATTCCGTGGCCAAGCGGGCCGGCGTCAGCAAGGAACTGATCTACCGCTATTTCGACGGCATGCCGGGCCTGATGCTGACCTGGATGCAGGAGCAGGATTTCTGGACCAAGCGCGCCAATGTCGTGAAGAACGACGAATCGAGCGAGCAGACACCGGCGGCCCTGATCCTCGCTATGCTGCGCGAACAGATGGACGGCCTGGCAAACAACCAGGCGCTCAGCGAGGTGCGCCGCTGGGAGTTGATCGAGCGGAACGAGGTGAGTGCCAAGCTCGCCGACCGCCGCGAAAGTGCCGCGCGCGCCTTCATCGACCGTGTCGACGGCCTGACCGACGATGTCGATGTGCCCGCCGTAGTCAGCATCATGCTGGCCGGCATTCTCTACCTGATGCTCCGCGCCAAGACCGAGGAATATTTCCTCGGCGTCTCGCTGCGCACGCCCGAAGGCTGGGACCGGCTCTGGACGGCCACCCAGCATCTGACAGGCGCCTTGCCGCCAGACCTCAAGGAACAGTCGCTACGCTCGCTCGAGACGCGCCGCGCCCCGAAGGAAACCGGCCAATGACTCGCGCCCTGCTCGACGCCGCTCCCGGCCGCCACTGGGACTTCCAGCATTTCCGCCCTCTTTGAAAGACAACGCCATGCAGCAGACCTTCGACATCCTCATCCGCAATGCGACGATCATCGACGGCACCGGTACCGAGCGTTTCGCTGGAGACATCGGCATCGCCGGCGACCGCATCGCTCGGATGGGTGACCTGCGCGACGCCAGGGGCGAACGCGAGATCAACGCCGATGGCCGCGTCGCCGCGCCGGGCTTCATCGACGCGCACACGCATGACGACCGCATCCTGCTGTCGGCCGGCGATATGACCGCCAAGGTCAGCCAGGGCGTGACGACGGTGGTGGGTGGCAATTGCGGCATCTCGCTCGCGCCGATGCCCCGTCCGGTCAAGCGCCCGGTCACGCCGCCGCTCGACCTGCTCGACGACAGCGGCGACTGGTATCGCTATCGCACCTTCGGCGACTATCTCGACGCACTGCGCGAGCAGCCGGCAGCCACCAACTGCGCGATGCTGGTCGGCCACACAACGCTGCGCGCCATCACGATGGACGACCTGAGCCGCACGGCAACCGCCGCCGAAATCGCCGCCATGCAGGAGCATGTCGTCGAGGCGATGGAAGCCGGCGCGATCGGCGTCTCCACGGGCCTTGCCTATCCGCCTGCCAAGGCCGCGACCACCGAGGAAGTCATCGAGGTTTGCAGGCCGATGGCAAAGTATCGCGGCCTCTATTGCACCCACATGCGAGACGAGGGCGACCACTCCATGGACTCGCTGGACGAGTCGTTCCGCATTACCCGCGAAGTGGGCGTGCAGCTTCTCATCTCGCACCACAAGCTCGCCGGTGAGAAGAACCATGGCCGCTCGGTCGAGACGCTGAAGCACATCGAGGCGCAGATGGCGCGGCAGCATGTCTGCCTCGACTGCTATCCCTACGCGGCCTCGTCGACGATCCTGACCGCCGACCATGCCAAGAGCTCTCCCAAGACGATCGTCACATGGTCGAAGGCCATGCCGCAGCACGCCGGCAAGGAACTCTCCGACATCATGAGCGAGATGGGCTGCGATCTCGACACGGCCGTCGAGCGGCTTTTGCCGGCGGGCGCGGTCTATTTCCGGATGAACGAGGAGGACGTGAAGCGCATTCTCAAATTCGATCCGACGATGATCGGCTCCGATGGCCTGCCGCATGACGAGCAGCCGCACCCGCGCCTGTGGGGCACGTTCCCGCGCGTGCTCGGCCATTACAGCCGCGACCTCGGCCTGTTCCCGCTCGAAACGGCCGTTCACAAGATGACCGGATTGACGGCGCTGGAGTTCGGCATGAAAGATCGAGGCGTCCTGCGCGAGGGTGCTTTTGCCGACGTGACGCTGTTCGATCCGGAGACGGTGATCGACCGCGCGACCTTCGAAAAGCCCATCGCCCTGTCCGCGGGCATCGACACCGTTTTGGTCAACGGCAACGTCGTCTGGAGCGATGGCAAGTCGACCGGTGCGCGACCGGGCCGGGTGCTGCGGCGCGAAGCAGATTGAGCCTGGCGGCAGCGCACGGCTTGCAGGGCAATTAGGAGGGACCGTTTTGATGTTTGCGCGAAATATCGTCACCTGCGTCGACCATCATCATGGGCAGGCGTCGCGAACCATCCTGTCGGGCTATCCCGCCATCCGCGGCGCAACCATGCGTGAAAAGGCGGACTACTACATCGCGAACATGTCCTGGCTGCATGAATCGATGCTGCGTGAACCGCGCGGCCATCGCAACATGCTGGGCGCCGTGCTCACCGATCCCGTCAGCGACGATGCCGCCTACGGCGTCATCTTCCTGCATCCTTCGGGCATGTTCGACGGGTGCGGCGACAGCACGTTCGCCACCGCCGCAGCCTTGATCGAGCTGGGCATGGTTCCCGCCACCGAGCCGGTAACGCGGTTTTCGCTCGATACGGTGCTGGGTCCGCTCGAGATCGAAGCCGACGTCAAGGACGGCATCGTTCGCGAAGTGCGTTTCCGCAACGTGCCTTCCTACCATGTCGGCGACTTCGAGGTGGCGTTGCCGGACGGCCGCACCGTCGGCATCGAGATAGCATTCGGCGGACTGTTCTACGGCTTCGTCGACGCCGCTTCGGCCGGCATCGAGCTCTACCAGAAATCCGAGCGTGAGATCATCGGCACGGCGCAGGCGCTGTGGGAGGCCATCGGCGAAACGACCGCGCTGACCGACCCCGCAACGGACAAGCCCGTGCCAATCGACCTGTTCACCTTCGTGAAGCGGCAGGACGCCGATCGCGGCAGCGACTACCTAGCCGCCAACGTATATCGGCCAGGCCGCATGGGCCGCACACCGTCCGGCACCGGCAGCAGCGCCCATCTGGCTCTTCGGGTCGCCAAGGGTATCCACGACCCCGACCAGCCTTTCGTGCAGCATAGTCTGCTGGGTACCCACTTCACCGGCACGGCGACACGCTCGACGCTGGCAAACGGCCACGCCTGCGTCGTGCCGAGCATCGGCACCAAGTCCTTCATGATGGGCATGAACCAGTTCGTGATCGATCCGGCGGACCCGTTCGCCCAAGGGTTCATCGTCGAGTCCTGACGCGGGCCACGTCGGCAGGAAATCTCCACGTTCAACGTGCTGCCCCCTGTCGCGAAGGGATCGGCCGAGGGCGGTAGAAGGCGGCGGAAACTTCAGAACGTCTGGTTGTAGGGCCCGACCTGTGGATGGCGGCGCAGGACCATGTCTACGGCATCGAACATGGCCCGCCTGCGCTCGCCCGAGACCGGGCTTTCCACGACGACGACGATCTCCGGCTTGTTCGACGAAGCCCGGACGAGCCCCCAGGTGCCATCGTCGAGCACGATGCGAATACCGTTGACCGTGATCAACTCGCGCACCGATCCGCCGCCGATCATCTCCCCGTTTCGGGCCGCCTCCCCGACCAGCTTGCTGACGGCGCTGACGACGTCATATTTCTCGCCATCATCGCAATGCGCCGACATTGTCGGCGTGCCGTAGGTGACCGGCAGGTCGTCATAGAGGCGAGAGAGGCTTGGTGCGCCTTCGCGATCGAGCATCCGGCAAACGGCGATCGCGGTCATCAGCCCGTCGTCGTAGCCGCGACCGATCGGCTCACCGAAGAAGAAGTGGCCGGATTTCTCGAAGGCTGCAATGGCACCCGTCTCGCTCATGCGCCGCTTGATGTGCGAATGGCCGGTCTTCCAATACTCCGTCGCGGCGCGGTTCTCGCGCAAGAGCGGATCGTCCTTAAAGAGACCGGTGGATTTCACGTCGACGACGAAGCGTGAGCCGGGATGCTGCACGGCGATGTCGCGCGCAATCATCAGGCCGATCTTGTCGGCGAATATCTCCCGCCCCGTATCGTCGACCACGCCGCAACGGTCGCCATCGCCGTCGAAGCCGAACCCGAGATCCGCGCCGGTGCGCAGCATCTCGTCGCGGATGGCATGCAGCATCGTCATGTCTTCGGGGTTGGGGTTGTAGCGCGGAAAACTGTGGTCGAGCTCGACATCGAGGGGAACGACCTCGCAGCCGATACGCTCAAGAAGCTCCGGGGCAAAGGCGCCCGCGGTACCGTTGCCGCATGCCGCCACCACCTTCAGACGCCGCTTCAGCCCTATCCGTCCGACGAGATCGTGAAGGTAGCGCTGTCGCATGCCCGATACGGCTACATATGCACCTCCGGGCGCCGGCTCGCCCGCACCTGAAAGGACGATGTCGCGCAATGCCGACATCTCGTCCACGCCGAAGGTAAGCGGCGGCTCCACCCCCATCTTGACGCCGGTCCAGCCATTCTCGTTATGCGATGCAGTGACCATGGCCACGGACGGCACGCCAAGCGCGAACTGCGCAAAATAGGCCATCGGGGACAGCGCCAGCCCGATGTCGTGCACGCGTACGCCCGCCGTCATCAGGCCCAGCGTCAGCGCCTGCTTGACGGACTGTGAGTAGGAGCGGAAGTCATGGCCGGTCACGATCTCCGGCGGTTTGCCCATGCGGCGCATGAGGGTGCCAAGCCCAAGCCCCAGAGCCTGCAGGCCCG
>JAEWFU010000279.1 GCA_023388675.1 Pseudomonadota bacterium
CTGCTGCGCCGGCTCTGGCGCTGTAACGATCGCCACCGGCAGCGCCTCGACCTTGCCGCGCTCGACGACCGGATGCTCAGGGACATCGGCATCACCCGCCGCATGGCCGAGCGCGAGTGCCGCAAGCCGCCATGGCGCTGAATCATGGCACGGTGGGACACCGAAACGCTTCGTTCCGCGTCGAAGCTTGATCGAAGGAAGAAGGGAAACGACATGACCATCACCTGCTTCATCCGCTACGAGATCGATCCTTTCCGGAAGGAGGATTTCGAGGCGTATGCCCGCAACTGGGGCGAGGCGATCCCACGTTGCGGGGCCGATCTGATCGGCTATTTCGCGCCGCACGAAGGCTCCGCCACGACGGCCTACGGCGTCTATTCGATCGACAACCTCGCCGAATACGAGGCCTACCGGGCACGACTCGCGGCCGACCCGCTCGGCAAGGAGAACTACCGGTTCGCGCGCGAGAAGCGTTTCATCCTGAAGGAAGACCGTATCTTCCTGAAGCTCGCCTCCGCGCCGCATGGCGAAAGGCGCGGATCATGATCGCGGTGATCTTCGAGGTCGAGCCGGCGGCGGGCCGCCGCGACGCCTATCTGTCGATCGCTGCCGAATTGCGCCCGTTGCTCGATTCCATCGACGGCTTCATCTCGATCGAGCGCTTCCAGAGCCTTTCGGACCCCGACCGCATCCTGTCGCTGTCGTTCTGGCGCGACGAGGAGGCGGTTGCAGCATGGCGCAACACGCGCGAGCACAGGCTCGCGCAGAAGGCGGGCCGCGGCGGCATCTTCGAGGGTTACAGGCTGCGCATCGCCCATGTGGTGCGCGACTACGGACTGGAAGAGCGACGGGAACAGGCCCCGGCCGACAGCCGCGCGGTACATCGGGCCTGACGCGGAGCTGCCGCAGGTCAACGAACCCGGGTCAACGGATGTTTCATCGACCCCCACTCCGACCGCTCCGCGGCCACCTCTCCCCCGTTCGACGGGGGAGAGGAAACGCCGGCCGAACCGCTTGGCGCCCTTCCTCTCCCCCAATTTTGGGGGAGAGGTGGCTTGCGAAGCAAGACGGAGTGGGGGCTTTCGCGCGACGTTAACCCCAGTTCGTTGCTCCGGGCGCGGTCGCCGCCGGCTTGCCATGCCGGCCGTCTCGGGCTTTGATGCGGCGATGGCCAAGGAGATCGAGCGCAAGTTTCTGGTGAAGACCTCCGTTTGGCGGGCGGCGGCGGAGCACGCCACCGCCATCAGCCAGTTCTACGTGACCACCGGCGAGGATCGCTCCGTGCGCGTGCGTATCGTGGACGGCGAGAAGGCCAGGCTGACGATCAAGTTCGGCGGGGCCGCGCGGACGCGCGACGAGTTCGAATATCCGATACCGCTGGCCGATGCCCGCGACATGGAGCGTTTCGCGCTCGGCAACATCATCCAGAAGACGCGCCACAAGGTGCCCCACGGCGGGCGCGACTATGAGGTCGACACGTTCGAAGGCGCGCTCGCGGGGCTGGTGATCGCCGAGCTGGAGACGCCCGACGACGTGCCCGACGACGAACTGCCGGACTGGCTCGGCGACGAAGTGACCGGGGATCGTGCCTTCTACAACCTCTCGCTGGCGCTGGAGGGGGCGCCGTGACGGCTCAGCCCGTGTTCCGCATCGATCCTTCGAGGCCGCTTCGCGCGGAGGTGATCCGTATCCTCGACGAGACCGGCGGCCGCGTCGTCGGGCATCTGGAGGACAGGGAAGGCGACCACGGAAAGGCGCTGCATGAGGCCCGCAAGGGCATCAAGAAATTGCGCGCGCTGCTGCTTCTGGTGCGTGCGGCCGACAAGCCTCTGATGAAAGAGGAAGGGCGACGCCTTCGCGACGCGGCGCGGCTGATCGCGGGACCGCGCGAGGCGACGGCGGCGGTGGAGACGGCCGACCGGTTCATCGCTGCGTTTCCGGAGAAGGTCGAATCCTGCCGTCTGGCTGAAATTCGCGATGCCCTCGACGCCCGGCATGCGAGGATCGCTGAACAGGCCCTGGACGGCGCGCGCGGCCAAGCGGCCGCCATGTGCCGCGCGGCGCTGGAGGGGCTTCGCGGGGCCGATATCCTTTCCGATGTGGATAATGGAGACGTGCTCGCCACCGGTTTCGCAAAGGCGCTCAAGCAGTGGTGCAAGGCACTCGACAAGGCGCGGGAACGCGGCGACCCGGAAGATTTTCACGAGCTGCGCAAGGCCGTCAAGGCGCACTGGGCGCAACTCGGGCTCATGCGCGATTTCGTGGACGGCAACCTGAAGAAACGGCGGCCCGAGGTCGAACAGCTCGGCGAGCGGCTGGGCGAGATCAACGACATTCACGTGATGCGCGAGGGGCTGGCGGACGGGACTTTGGGCCTGCCGCCGCAGATCGACACGAAGCCGTTCGACAGGCTCTTGATCAAGCATGCCAGGGCCCTGTCGAAGACCGCGCTCCGGGAGGCCGGCCGACTACTGGCCGATGCGCCCGAGAAGCCCGCAAAGCGTCTGCGCAAGAGGCTCGCCGAGGCGGCGTGATCGACGCCGGCGCCATGGTCGATTCCCGGCTTCCGAAGGTTTCCCCTTCCATGGAAAGGCTCTAGAACATCTCTCGGGGTGATTCACGCAATTCCGGGGATATGATGGAGCGCCTGGCCGGCAGGGTCATATTGCTGTGGGGGTGGCGCAGGGCGCTGGCTGCTTTTCTGGCCGGCGCTGTCGCGGCCCTTGGCCAGCCGCCCTTCGATTTCTTCGCCGCATGCCTGATCGCGTTTCCGGTATTGGTATGGCTGCTGGACGGTGCGGCCAGCGCGCCCGGCGAAAGGTTTTTGCGGCGCGTCTTCAGGCCTTTCCTGACAGGCTGGTGGTTCGGTTTCGGCTACTTCGTCGCGGGGCTGTGGTGGACCGGCAACGCGCTGCTGGTGGAGGCGGACCTCTTTGCCTGGGCGCTGCCGCTCGCGGTGTTCGGCCTGCCGGCCCTGCTCGCCGTGTTCCACGGGCTGGCAGCGGTTGTCGCACGGCTCCTGTGGAGCGACGGTCTCGGCCGCATCGCGGCGATCGCCTTCGCGTTCGGCGCGACCGAGTGGCTGCGCGGCGTGGTCCTGACGGGCTTTCCCTGGAACGCCGTCGGGCAGGCCGCCATGCCTGTTCCCCTTCTCATGCAGTCGGTCGGTGTCGTCGGCATGACGGGCATGAATGCGCTTGCCGTCTTTGTATTCGCAATGCCGGCGCTGCTGGCTTCTCCCAAGGGGCGGCTGGCGGGCTTCGGCCTCGCCGGGCTTCTGATCGCCGCCCATGTCGGCTACGGCGCGTGGCGGCTCTCGACGGCTGATGCCGCGTCCGACACGCTCGTCAACGTGCGTATCGTGCAGCCGTCGATCGACCAGACCGAGAAATGGGATGCGAGCGTGCGTGACCGCATCTTCGCGACCTATCTCGGCCTTTCGGCGCAGCCGCCGGCGGAAGGCGCGCCGCCGCCCGATCTGATCGTCTGGCCCGAGACCTCGGTTCCGTTCATTCTGGCCGATCGCCCGGATGCGCTGGTGGCGCTGGGCGAACTTGTCGCGGAAGGACAGACGCTGCTGGTCGGCGCCGTGCGCGTGGAAGGCGCAAGCCAGGCGCAGGACGTGCGTTATTACAACTCCGTCGTCGGCATCAACGCGGCCGGCGAGACCTACGATGCCGTCGACAAGATCAGGCTGGTTCCGTTCGGCGAATACCTGCCGTTCGCCGATCTTCTCGGCCGGTTCGGCATGACAAGGCTGGTCCAGTCCGTCTCCGATTTTTCACCCGGAGGTCCTCGCCGCAGCATCGAGACGGCGGGCGGCGTGCGGGCGCTGCCCTTCATCTGCTACGAGATCATATTTCCGGGCATCGCGGGCTATGGCGACGCCGAAGCGGACATCATCCTCAACGCGACCAACGATGCCTGGTTCGGCGACACGCCCGGCCCCTATCAGCATTTTCGCCAGGCGCAGATCCGTGCCGTGGAGGCGGGACGGCCGCTGGTGCGCGCCGCCAATAACGGCATCTCCGGCGTCGTCGACGCCTATGGCCGCGTTATCGACGCATTTGCGATCAATGCAGTGGGGGTGATCGACGTCGCAGTGCCGCGTCAAAGGGTTGAAAGTTTTGGTTCGCCGCGACTTACAGGAGCATCCTTTCTGGTGATTTTAGGCCTTTGGGCGGTCTTGACCTGCCTGTTTTCCGCCTACCGGTCTGATTGACAGCGCGTATATTAGAGATTCATAGTGCACTGCCGTTTGCCGAGGGATTCGCAGTGCTGGATCAATGGGGGCTCCAGCGAAACCGTCCCGGCGAAGGAATGTTGAACGTATAGCCTTTGCAGGCAACGGCGAGGGAACCATGTCGGAAAACAAGAAGAAGCCGAATCCGATCGACATTCATGTCGGAGGCCGCATCCGTCTCAGGCGCAATATGCTGGGTCTGAGCCAGGAGAAGCTTGGAGAAAGCCTCGGAATCACGTTTCAGCAGATCCAGAAATACGAAAAGGGCACCAACCGCGTCGGCGCGAGCAGGCTGCAGGCGATCGCCTCGATCCTCGAGGTTCCGGTGGCCTTCTTCTTCGAGGATGCGCCGGGGGGAACCGCCGTCGAAGGCCTCTCGGAGGAGAGCCAGACCACCTATGTGGTCGACTTCCTGTCGAGCACCGAGGGCTTGCGGCTTAACCGGGCCTTCGTGCGCATCTCCGATCCAAAGGTCCGAGCCAAGATCATCGATCTCGTAAGAGCGCTTGCGGACGAGGAATGACCCGGCGGACTGTGGGGACGCCACCGTTGCCGCGGGGCAACGGAACCGCGCTGCCGCACGCATTTTCCCTCTTCGTCCCTATTCGTGGATGTTTGTTCGCTTGACGCGGCAAGGCGCGCATCGGTAACAGATTGCGTGTTTGCCGGATCGCTCCGGCATTTCTTTCGAGAGGGGATACCCGTGGCACGCCAGAACTACCTTTTCACCAGCGAATCGGTCTCCGAAGGCCATCCCGACAAGGTTTGCGATCGCATCTCGGACGAGATCGTGGATCTTGTCTATCGTGAGGCCAAGAAGTCCGGGATGAACCCGTGGGACGTGCGCGTCGCATGCGAGACGCTGGCGACCACAAATCGGGTCGTGATCGCCGGAGAAGTCCGGGTGCCCGACTCGCTTCTCAGGAAGAACAAGGACGGCTCGATCATGACGAATGCGGCGGACTTCCCGCTGATCAATCCGTCGAAGTTCAAGTCCGCCGCCCGCAAGGCGATCCGCGCTATCGGTTACGAACAGGACGGCTTCCACTGGAAGTCAGCCAAGATCGACGTGCTGTTGCATGGCCAGTCCGCCGACATCGCGCAGGGCGTCGACAACGCCGCCGACAGGCAGGGTGAGGAAGGCGCGGGCGACCAGGGCATCATGTTCGGCTACGCCTGCAACGAGACGCCGGATCTCATGCCGGCGCCGATCTATTACAGCCACAAGATCCTCGAACTGCTGGCGGCCGCCCGCCACAAGGGCGAGGGTGACGCCGGCAAGCTCGGCCCGGACGCCAAGAGCCAGGTGACCGTGCGCTACGTCGACGGCAAGCCGGCCGAGGCCACGCAGATCGTGCTCTCGACCCAGCATCTCGATGGAAGCTGGGATTCGAAGAAGGTGCGCGCGGTGGTCGAGCCCTACATCCGCGAGGCGCTCGGCGACCTGAAGGTCGCGGACGACTGCAATTGGTACATCAACCCGACCGGCAAGTTCGTGATCGGGGGCCCCGACGGCGACGCCGGACTGACCGGCCGCAAGATCATCGTCGACACCTATGGCGGCGCGGCACCCCATGGCGGCGGCGCCTTCTCCGGCAAGGACACCACGAAGGTCGACCGCTCGGCGGCCTATGCCGCACGGTACCTGGCCAAGAACGTGGTGGCCGCCAAGCTTGCCGATCGCTGCACGATCCAGCTTTCCTACGCCATCGGCGTCGCCCAGCCGCTGTCGGTCTATGTCGACCTGCACGGAACCGGCAAGGGCGTGACCGAGGAGCAGATCGAGGCCGCGATCCGCAAGGTGATGGACCTGTCGCCGTCCGGCATTCGCCGGCACCTCGACCTGAACAAGCCGATCTACGCCAAGACCGCCGCCTATGGCCATTTCGGCCGCAAGGCCGGCCGCGACGGTTCGTTCTCCTGGGAGAAGACCGATCTGGTGAAGGCGCTCAAGGAAGCGGTCGCGGCCTGACGCATTGCAGGCGGCACTGAAGGAGCATCGGGGAATGGCGGAAGAGCGGCGCAAGCGCGCGACCGAGGCCTTCTTCGGCCGCCGGCGCGGCAAGTCATTGCGTCCCGCGCAGGCGCAAGCTGCCGCGCGGCTGCTGCCCGACCTGATGCTCGATCTCGGCAAGCCGGCTCCCGAGCACCTTGCCAGCCTGTTCGGCGTGCCGGTCGATGGCGTGCGGCTGGAAATCGGCTTCGGCGGGGGAGAGCATCTGCACCTCGAGGCCGGCCGCAACCCGGCGACCGGCTTCATCGGCGTGGAGCCTTTCGTCAACGGCATGGCGAAGATGGCCTCGCTGCTGGACGACGAGCCGCGCGGCAATCTGCGGCTCTACGACGACGACGCGACCCGCCTGCTCGACTGGCTGCCGGATGCGTCGGTGGACGGGATCGACCTTTTCTATCCCGACCCGTGGCCGAAGAAGCGGCACTGGAAGCGCCGTTTCGTCAACGAAGCCAATCTGGATCGTTTCGCGAGGGTGCTGAAGAGGGGCGGGGTGTTCCGCTTCGCATCCGACATCGACACTTATGTCGACTGGACGCTGCTGGCGTGCCGGAAGCACGACGCGTTCGCATGGCGTGCCGCTTCGGCCGAAGACTGGCGTACGCCCTACGAGGGCTGGCCGGGCACGCGCTACGAGGCGAAGGCGATCAGGGAAGGAAGGACGCCGGCCTATCTCGCATTTCTGCGTCGATAGGCCGGCGGTCCTTTGCGGGCGCGTGCCCGCTTCAGAAGCGCTTGATCCCGCGGAACCGAACCGGATCGATGCCGAGACGCAGGAGATCTGCGTCCCTTGCGGGCCGGTGTTCACGCGTGGCCGCCGATACGGCGATTGCGCTTCCCACTATGTCGAGGAATTCAGCGATTCCCCTCGTCAGTGATCTGTTGGACATTTTTCCTGTCTCATCGGCTGTGCGATGCG
>JAEWFU010000465.1 GCA_023388675.1 Pseudomonadota bacterium
GTGTAGTTCATGCCAACACATGGCGTCCCTTCGTCGTCACACGGGTCGAGGAAGAGAGCGGCACGGCACGGTCCTTTTATCTCGCGCCGCAGGACGGTCAGAATATCGCGCCGCACCTGCCGGGCCAGTTCCTGCCGATTGCCGTTGACATTCCCGGCGAGACCCGTTCGCTCCGGCGTACCTACACGATCTCCAGCGCGCCCAACGGCCGCGAATACAGATTGACCGTGAAGCGCAACACCGGCGCCATGAGCAAAAGCGTAAGCCACTGGCTGCACGACAATGCGCGAACGGGAACGATCGTCCAGGCGCTCGCGCCGTGTGGGGATTTCGTTCTCGATGCTGAAAGCGGCCGGCCGATAGTGCTTCTTTCCGCGGGTATCGGCGCCACGCCGATGATTGCCATGCTCGACCATCTTACCGGCGGCGTCGCCGGAAGGCCGCGCCAACCCGACCGCCCGATCTTCTTCATTCATGCCGCGCAGAGCCGTTCCAAACACGCTTTCGCAAGTCATCTCCGTCTTCTCGCCCAGCGTAATCCGAACTTGACGGTACATGTGCGCTACTCCCGCCCCGCCCCCCGAGACATCTTCGGACGCCACCATGACAGCATCGGACGCATTGACCGTGCGCTGCTCCAATCCCTCCTGCCGCTCGATGATTACGATGTCTACCTCTGCGGGCCTGCAGGTTTCATGCAGGCGGCCTATGACCTGTTGACGGGCCTCGGAATTGCCGATCGGCGTATCCACGCCGAGTCCTTCGGCCCAGCACGGCTCATGCGTCGGGCCGCAGCAATGCCCGAAGCACGCCCGCACGCCGCGCCAGCGGCCGAAGCCGCTGTCACGTTCCGCCGGACAGGAAAAAGCGCACCGTGGAATCCAACGAAGGGTTCGCTCCTCGATCTGGCTGAAGCGATGGGAATCGAGACGCCTTGGAGCTGCAGGGCCGGCGTCTGCGGCACCTGCACAACGCATCTCCTGGAGGGGGCCGTCGCCTATCCGGAGGAGCCGACGGCAAGCTGCGGCCGAGATGAAGTCCTGATCTGCTCGGCGGTACCAGCGACTTCGAAGCTCGTTCTTAACCTGTAATCACTGAAGAAAGGGAATATCCCTATGAAAATGGCCATCATTGGCGCCACCGGTTACACTGGATCAAGGATCCTGACCGAAGCGCTCGACCGCGGGCATGCGGTCACCGCGATCGTTCGCGACATCGAAAAGCTCCCTACTCATTCCAGGCTGACAGCGGCGGAGTGCGACGTCACGGACCAAGCTTCACTCTCCTCATTGCTTCCTGGCAACACGGTGGTTGTCAGCGCGTTCAATCCCGGCAATGACGAAACGGGAAAAGGTATCAATTCGATTATCCAAGCGGTGAAACATGCCAGCGCCAGACTCGTCGTGGTCGGCGGAGCGGGAAGCTTGGAGGTTGTATCGGGCCAGCGTCTTGTGGATCAGCCTAACTTTCCCTCGGCATGGAAGGATGGCGCCCTCAAAACCGCTGCCTTCCTCGAGATCCTGCGCTGCGAGCACGAGCTCGACTGGAGTTTTGTCAGTCCCGCCGCCAAGCTGTCGCCGGGTAAACGCACCGGCGAGTACCGCGTAGGTGGTGACCACTTGCTGACTGACGAGGACGGTGAGAGCCACATATCTGTCGAAGACTTTGCGGTCGCCATGCTCGACGAGATCGAACAGCCGATTCATCGGCGTACTCGCTTTTCGGTCGCCTACTAAGGTCGTTTCGAGAGGTTTGAGTACGATGAACTCAACGAGCCTTAAGCGACCAGGCTCATCACTTCGCTTTGTTTTCCGGATGCAAACGGCAGACCTCTAGCTTCATGTGTTCAAGGGTGGATATCCATGGCTCCTGCTGACCATCCCATGCTGAACTGAAAACCAAGGAGCGCGCGACCCGTGAGGGCTTTGCGCAACTACGGGCCTGCGCGTACATCGCGCTATCGGCTGGATCGGTCGCGCCAAGGCCTGTGATGATGATGGCAAATTCATCTTCCTGGGATCGCCTTTAACGCCGCCTATGTTGACGAAGGCGAATTCCAGACCAACCAGATGGGCGAACCCGCCGCCTTCGCCGATTTCTTTGGTAAGCTGATCGCGCTCGACGAGCAGCGCCGCATCTATGGGGCGATCAGGCAGCGCTTTTCGCGTCCGGTGCGGCGATTGATGGAGAACCGCTACGTTTTCGACCCGTTCTGGCAGCACTATAACGGAATTGCGGCTCCGAGGACTGGGAAGAGCGTTGCAAAGCCTCTTCGCGCGCCTTCGCGCAAGCCATCCAGAGCGGCGACACCCCAGCGCGTCCGGCTATATATACTGTGCAACCAGCTCGTTCGTGGGGGCTCGACCTGGAACAGCGGCATCAACCTGACTTAGGTCCAAGATGGCGTCGCGATCCTCGGCTTTCTGATGCCCGTCTTCACCGACTTGATGAGGACAATCCCGACAAGGACTGGGCGAGCCCTTCTATTCCGTTGTCTCTGAACGCCGACGAGTGATGCAATCTGATTGCTCGCGCTATCGACGGAAACTCGACTGTCGGCGATTCGTTTACCTACCCGGCGGAGACAACTGGGATTGACTCGTCGTTGGCTGCCGGCCCGATTTCGCAGATGGCATGTCGATCCTCAAGCGCCCTAACCCTTGGCGTTAGATCACCGGTTAAAGGAAGCCTTTGAGCGGTACGCCTTCAACACTCGCGAACGAGAGCCGATCACCTTGGTGGCGACAACTGATTCTTACCCGATGGGCAGCGAAGCGGTTGGTTCTTCCCTCGTCCCTGCGGGTGCATGCCAACGGCCTCGGCTGGGCTACAGTGTCACCGAGGGTTCACGCAATCCCGAAATCCGTGTGTTGAAACTGAGTGTAGCTCCGTCCATGGTCATCAGCGCTCCTTTAGGCTTAAGCCCGTCTCGAGCACTTGTAACGTAAAGGGCGGTGAGGTCAGCTCCTCCGAAGGCCGGGCATGACGGTTGTTCGACAGGTAAAGCGAGCATTGTATGGCAATGGCCGTCGGGCGTGTATCTCGCAATGTGGGAATTACCCCAGCACGCTAGCCACAAGAACCCGTCCGCATCGCAAACTGCCCCGTCGGGATTTGTCTTTTGCGCACGAAGATCGATGTAGATCTGCGGCTCACCCGTCGGCCAGCCTCCTTTTGCGAGCCGTTGGCGCCAGACAAGTCTTTTGTGCGTGTCGCTGAAATGAGCAAACCGGCCATCGGGAGTGAACGAGATTGAGTTGGGTATCGTGATAGACCCGAAAAGCTTGCGCAACTCGCCCCGGTAATAGCGCCAAATCGCACCGGCACCCGGCTCCGCACTTCGGCCCATCGTGCCGATCCAGAAACCGCCCCAGGGGTCGGCACGGCCGTCATTGGAGCGGTTGCCCGGCCGGTCGCTTTCAAACGGACAAATCTGCTCCCTATGGCCGCTTGTGACGTCGAGGCGAATGAGGGCGCCAGCGCCCGCGATGAGCAGAGTGTCACGGTCGATCCAGGCTGCTGCGGAGACCGGCCTGTCGAAATTCCACTCCAGGGTCTCCTCGCCCTGTCTCGACAGCAGCTTCTGCCCGAGAATATCGAACCAGAACAATTGCTCGCGCTCCGGATGCCAAAGCGGCCCCTCGCCGAGATTGCAAAGACGAGCATCGTAAAGTTGCGCTTCCATCCAACGTCCATTGGGTTCGTTTTAGATCGGCGACAAATTGTTTGTAGCCGGAAGTCCGTCAGACGGGATCAGTCGAAGAACGGTTCAACGACGACTCTCCTGCCCAGCATGAATGCATCTGCTACATGAACGAGCGGGGTGAAATCCGCATCGATCTGACAGGCGGTGAGGAGCTCGGCAAAACGGCCATAGATCGCATCATATTCGCGGTCGGGTGCCTTCGACGGCGGCTCATCCGCCACGGCAAGGGTCGCTCCGCCATCTGCCAGAACCAGCCGCCCTTCCGTCGTGTCCACCTCGATCGTCCATGTCTGCGCTCCGGTATGGCGCCAGTCGAACTCGGCCTCGACCGTCACATTGCCATTGCCCGTCATGGCAAGGGCCGCTGCGATCGGGGCTTCTCGGTTCTCGGGGAACTTCAGTTCCGCGGTCGTCATGTGAACCGGAAACGGCAGGATGGCGGTCACAATGGAGAGCGCGTTGATGCCGGGATCGAAGACCCCGAGACCACCCGGCTGCCAGATCCATTCCTGCCCCGGATGCCATCGGCGCACATCCTCCTTCCATGTCACACGGACATGGCGGAGCGTCTTGTCGCCAAGCCATCGGCGTGCCGGCTCAACGCCTGCTGCAAAGCGGGAATGCCAGGTCGCGAAAAGCGTGACGCCCTGTCGCTCCGCGAGTGCCTTCAGGGCGTGAACCTCCGCAACCGTCGCACCGGGTGGCTTTTCCAGGAGAACATGGCGCCCGGCCGAGAGCGCGGCCTTGGCCGCGGCAAAGCGGTGCTGCGGGGGCATGCAGAGCGCGACAGCCGGAATGTCCGGCCGCGCCTTGAGAAGGCCCTCCAGCGTCGCATGGTTCTCGACGCCATTTACCCCGCCATGGCTGCTGACAGTCGCGGCGAGATTGAATGCCTCGCTCCGGCCGATCGAGGGAACGTGCTGGTCCCGCGCGATCTTGCCGACCCCGACGATGGCGATGTCAGTGGCTGTCACGGGGAACCGCCTTTCCGCGCTGGCCCTTGAGGAAGTCGAAGTCCGCTCCGGTGTCGGCTCCCTGAACATGAGTGTGGAACAGCCGCGCATAGCCGCTTTCGGGAACCGGCACATTGGGGTGCCAGGCTTTCAGACGTGCCTCGATCTCCGTCTCGGGCACGTCGAGATGCAGGCGGCGCGCCGGCACGTCCAGCTCGATCATGTCGCCGTCCCGCACGATCGCGAGCGGCCCGCCAATGGCGGCTTCGGGCGACGTATGCAGGATCACGGTGCCGTATGCCGTACCCGACATGCGCGCATCGGAGATGCGGATCATGTCGGTGATGCCCTTCCTGAGCACCTTGGGCGGCAGGCCCATATTGCCGACTTCTGCCATGCCCGGATACCCTTTCGGCCCGCAGTTCTTCAGCACCATGATCGAGTTCTCGTCTATATCGAGCGCCTCGTCGGCGATCTTCGCCTTGTAGTCGTCGATGTCCTCGAAGACGACGGCGCGGCCGCGATGGCGCATGAGATGCGGACTGGCGGCGGACGGCTTCAGCACCGCGCCCTTGGGCGCGAGGTTTCCCTTCAGAACCGCTATCCCGCCGTGCTGCGTCAGTGCCTGCCCGACCGGCCGGATCACGTCCTCGTTCCAGTTGCGGACGTCTTTCACCTCGTCCCAGACCGATGTGCCAGACACGGTGAGAGCATCCTTGTGCAGAAGGCCCGCCTCCCCCAGCGCACGGATCACCACCGGCAGGCCGCCGGCATAGAAGAACTCTTCCATCAGGAAGCGGCCGGAAGGCATCAGGTCGACGATGGTGGGAATGTCGCGGCCGAGCCTGTCCCAGTCGTCCAGCGTCAAGTCGATGCCGATCCGGCCGGCGAGAGCGAGCAGATGGATCACCGCATTGGTGGAGCCGCCGATCGCGCCATTGGCACGGATCGCATTCTCGAACGCCTCGCGTGTGAGAATGTCCGAAGGCTTCAGGTCGTCCTTGACCATATCGACGATGCGACGACCGCTCATATGCGCCATCACGCGACGACGGCTGTCGACGGCGGGAATGGCGGCGTTGCCGGATAAGGCCATGCCGAGCGCCTCGGCCATCGACGCCATTGTCGAGGCCGTGCCCATCGTGTTGCAGGAGCCGGGGCTGCGCGACATGGCCTGCTCGGCGTCGAGGAAATCCTCGCGCGTCATGGCGCCGGCCTTGATCGCTTCGCTCATCTGCCACAGCGCAGTGCCCGAGCCGACGCGCTCCCCACGGAACCAGCCATTGAGCATCGGACCGCCCGAAACGGCGATGGCGGGAATATCGACGCTTGCCGCGCCCATGAGCAGCGCCGGCGTGGTCTTGTCGCATCCCACCAGCAGCACGACCCCGTCGAGCGGATTGGCGCGCAGCGCCTCCTCCACGTCCATCGCCGCCAGGTTGCGATACATCATCGCCGTTGGTCTCAGCGCGCTTTCGCCGGTGGAGAAGACCGGAAATTCCAGAGGCAGGCCGCCTGCTTCATAGATGCCGTGCTTCACCCGCTGCGCCAGGTCACGCAGATGCGCGTTGCACGGCGTCAGTTCCGACCACGTGTTGCAGATACCGATCACCGGCCGCCCGTCGAAGAGATCGGCAGGCAGGCCCTGATTCTTCATCCAGGAGCGATGGTAGATGTGGTCGCGGCTGGTGCCCCCGAACCACTCCTGCGAGCGCAGCCGGCGCGGCCAGTCGGCCTTTCGAAATGTCATGGCAATGAGGCCTTCCGCATGAGGGTCCCGCCGTCGCTAGAGAGCATGCACGCTGACCCTCCCGGTGCGCACCATGCTGCCGTCGATCGTCAGGCGGTTGCGGAGCGGGAGGCCGAATCCTTCGGCTTCGATTTCGAACTCGTCGCCGGGCTCGGTGCGCACGCCGTCGGCAAAGGACAGGGTTGCCGTGCCGAACATGTGGACATGCACGTCGCCCGGCTGCCGGAACAGGTCGTACTTGAAATGATGGTGCTCCAGATTGGCGATGCTGTGGGACATGTTCGCCTCGCCGGACAGGAACGGCTTGTCGAAAATGGTGGCGCCGCCGCGCCGGATGCGGGAGGCGCCGCGCACGTCCGCCGGCAGCGCGCCGATGCGGATTTCTGGACCGAACGAGGCCGGCCTGAGCTTCGAGTGGGCCAGATAGAGATAGTTCCGCCGCTCCATCACATGGTCGGAGAACTCGTTTGCAAGCGCAAAGCCGACGCGGCGGGGAAGGCCGTTTGCGTCGATGACGTAGATGCCGGCAATCTCCGGCTCCTCGCCGCCGTCTTCTGCAAAGACGGGAGAAAGCAGCGCGGCACCCGGCGCGACGACGTTGGCGCCGTTGCCCTTGTAGAACCATTCCGGCTGCACGCCGGGGCCCTCGTTGGCGGGCTTTCCGTCTTCGAGCCCCATCCTGAACATTTTCATGGAGTCGGTGAGCTTTTCCTCCTCCTGCGCGTTCGCGTTCTGGTGCATGGCGTCGCGCGTGGCTGCCGAACCCAGATGGGTAAGACCCGTGCCGGTCAGGTGCAGATGGGCCGGATCGGGATGATGAATGGGAGCCAGCAACCGTCCCGTTTCGTAGGCGTCTTCGAGGTCGACCGCGGGTCCGAAGCCCAGGCTTGCGATCCTCTTCGCCATGTCGACGCCGGATGCGGCGCAGTCGAGCGCGAGCTGATAGACGCTTTCGGCCCCGCGCACCTCGTAGGCCTCGGTCCCCTCGCGGGAGACCACCGCCACGGAGCCGTCCGGCCTTCTGATTTGCGACAAATGCATGGATCGCTCCTTACGACCTATTCTTGTTGTAGACGTCGAAGATCACGGCAGCGAGCAGCACTAGGCCCTTGATGACCTGCTGGTAGTCGATGCCGATGCCGAGGATCGACATTCCGTTGTTCATGACGCCCATGATGAAGGCGCCGATCACCGCGCCCACGATGGTGCCGACGCCGCCCGACATCGACGCGCCGCCGATGAAGACGGCCGCGATCACGTCCAGCTCGAAGCCGAGACCGGCCTTGGGCGTCGCCGTATTGAGCCGCGCGGCAAAGACAAGGCCGGCAAGCGCGGCCAGCATCCCCATATTCGCGAAGGTCAGGAAAACCAGCCGTTCGGTGCGGATGCCCGACAGCTTCGCTGCCTTCTCGTTGCCGCCTGTGGCGTAGATGCGCCTGCCGACGGTGGTTCGGTTGGCGACGAAGGAGTAGACGGCGATCAGCAGCGCCATCACGATGAAGACGTTTGGCAGGCCGCGGAACGAGGCCATCAGCCAGCTCATATAGGCAAGTGCGGCGAATATCAGCGCGTTCTTGATGGTGAATGCGGTCAGCGGCTCGCTTTCGATGCCGCGCTTCTGCTCCTGCCGGCGCGCGCGCAGCGCCAGATAGACCAGCAGGCAGGCAACGGCCACGCCGATCACCAGCGAGAACAGGTTGATGTCCGTACCGCCCAGAAAGTCCGGCACGAACCCCGAGGCGATGCGCTGGAAGGCTTGCGGAAACGGGCCGACCGACTGGCCGGCCAGCAGCCACAGCGTCAGGCCCTTGAAGACCAGCATGCCGGCCAGCGTCACGATGAAGGATGGTATCCGGTAATATGCGATCCAGAAGCCCTGCGCGGCACCGATCGCAGCCCCCACGGCCAGGCACAGGATCGCCGCGACCACGAAATTCATGTTCCATTGCACGATCATCACGGCGGCGAGCGCGCCCACGAAGCCCAGCACCGAGCCGACCGACAGATCGATGTGGCCTGATACGATGACCAGCAACATCCCAACCGCCATGATGACGATGTAGCTGTTCTGGAGGATCAGATTGGTCAGGTTGACCGGTCGCAGCAGGATACCGCCGGTGGCGAACTGGAAGAACGCCATGATCGCCACGAGCGCGATCAGTATGCCGTATTCGCGCATGTGGCTACGAAGGAAGCCGGCGCGACCCTGCGGCTGCGCATGGGCCATCTCCTCGCGATTGGCTGCCTGGTCCATGGTTCTATCCACCTGACTTGACGATCAAGGACATGATCTTTTCCTGGGTCGCTTCGTTTGAAGGCAATTCCCCCACGAAGCGGCCCTTGCTCATGACGTAGAGGCGGTCGGTGATGCCGAGCAGCTCGGGCATTTCCGAGGAGATGACGATGATCGACTTTCCGCTCGCCGCCAGGTCGCGGATGATGGTGTAGATCTCGAACTTGGCACCGACATCGATGCCCCGCGTCGGCTCGTCGAGGATCAGGATATCGGAATCGGCGAACAACCATTTGGCCAGAACGACCTTCTGCTGGTTGCCGCCGGAAAGATTGACCGTCTGCTGTTCGATCGACGGGCTCTTGATGTTGATGCGCCTGCGGTAGTCCTCCGCGACTTCGCCCTCGCGATGCTTGTCGACGACGCCGTTGACAGCGATGGCGCCGAGGTTGGCGAGCGGCACGTTGCGGCGGATGGTCTGGTCCAGGACGAGACCGTAGCTCTTGCGATCCTCGGTGACATAGGCCAGGCCGGCGGCGATAGCGCGGGGAACGGTGGAAAGGTCCGCCTTGCGCCCGTGGATAAGCGCCTCGCCGACAATGCCGCTGCCATATGACTGGCCGAACAGGCTCATCGCGAGTTCGGTGCGGCCTGCGCCCATGAGGCCGGCGATGCCCAGCACCTCGCCCTTGCGGAGCACCAGCGAAACATCGTCCACCATCTTGCGGCTGCGGTCGATCGGGTGGTGCACACTCCACCCGCGCACCTCCATGACCGTCTCGCCGATCCGCGGGTCTCGCGGGGGATACCGGTCGGAAAGAGGACGGCCCACCATGTCACGGATGACGCGGTCCTCCGGCACGGGGCCGGCCGCACAGTCATGCGTCGAGACGGCCATCCCGTCACGCAGGACGGTGATGGAATCGGCGACCTTCGATACCTCGTTCAGCTTGTGCGAAATCAGGATCGAGGAAATGCCGCGCTCACGGAACTGTTTCAGCAGCGCCAGAAGCGCGTCGCTGTCCTTCTCGTTGAGCGACGACGTCGGCTCATCGAGAATGAGCAGGCGCACTTCCTTCGACAGGGCCTTGGCGATCTCGACAAGCTGCTGCTTGCCGAGGCCGAGATGCATCACCTTCGTCTCCGGTTTTTCCTGCAGGCCGACGCGGGCCAGCAGCTCGCCCGCGCGCCGGTTGGTCTCGCGCCAGTCGATCACCCCGGCGCGCGCGCATTCGTTACCGAGAAAGATGTTCTCGGCAATGGAAAGCAGCGGCACCAGCGCCAGTTCCTGATGGATGATGATGATGCCGTCGCGCTCGCTTCCAGCAATGCCCGAGAAGCGCTTGACCTCGCCGTCATAAACGATGTCGCCTTCATACTCACCGTGCGGATAGACGCCTGAAAGCACCTTCATCAGCGTCGATTTGCCGGCGCCGTTTTCGCCGACGAGCGCGTGGATCTCCCCGCGGCGGACCTTGAAGCTCACATCATCGAGTGCCTTCACGCCGGGAAAGGCCTTCGTGATGTTGCGCATTTCCAGAATAGTGTCGCTCATCGCGTATGCCGCATCATCGCCGCGCCGCAGGATCGGGCCCGGCACTGCGGACCCGATCCTCGATGCGATTGCCCTTGGCTCAGTCCTCGATCTGCGAGGCCTCGTAATAGCCGCTGTCGACCAGCACCTCGCGCCAGTTGGCTTCGGTCACCGGCAGAGGCTCGAGCAGGTAGGACGGCACCACCTTGACCCCGTTGTCGTAGGTTTCGGTGTCGTTTATCTCGGGCTCGCCATCGTTGAGAACCGCCTCGACCATGCCGACCGTGACGCGGGCAAGCTCGCGTGTGTCCTTGAAGATGGTCGAATACTGGTCGCCCCGCAGGATCGCCTTGACCGACGGAACCTCGGCGTCCTGCCCGGTGACGATCGGCATCTTCATGTCGCCGGTGCCGTAGCCGACGCCGCGCAGCGAGGAGATGATGCCGATGGACAGGCCGTCATAGGGCGAAAGCACGCCATGCACACGGTCGTCCGTGTAATTGGCGGAGAGCAGGTTATCCATCCGCGCCTGCGCCACGGACCCGTCCCAGCGCAGCGTGCCGACGGTCTGCATCCCGCTCTGCTCGGACTTGATGACGATATCGCCCGCATCGATCATCGGCTGAAGCACCGACATCGCGCCGTCATAGAAGAAGTAGGCATTGTTGTCGTCCGGCGAACCGCCGAACAGCTCCACGTTCCAGGGCTTCACGTCGGCAAAGCGCTCCTTCAGCCCCTCGACCAGTGTGTTGGCCTGCTGCACGCCCACCTTGAAGTTGTCGAAGGTGGCGTAATAGTCGACGTGCTCGCTGTCGCGGATAAGGCGATCGTAAGCGATGACGCTGATGCCGGCCGCATCGGCGTTGGCAAGCGCGTTGGACAACGTCGTGCCGTCAATGGCCGCGATGACCAGCACGTTGACGCCCTTGGTGATCATGTTCTCGATCTGGGCAAGCTGGTTGGGAATGTCGTCCTCGGCGTATTGAAGGTCGGTCTCATAGCCGGCCTCCTTGAATTGCTCGACCATGGAGTTTCCGTCGGAAATCCAGCGTGCGGACGATTGCGTCGGCATGGCGATGCCGACGAAACCCTTGTCCTGGGCAAGTGCGGGCGCGCTTATCAAGCTCGCAGACAGAGCCGTGACCGCCAGGGCGGCCTTCAAGAAATGCATGGTGAATCCTCCCGATTCAGATGATGCCAGCTCCGCCGACTTTCCGCCGGCCGCAGCTTTTCCTCCCGATCGTTTCATCGGCTTACAAGCGATAGGGTTCTGTTGATATAACCGTCAAATTCAGATCGATCGCTTTGATATGCTTGAATCGGTATATCCAGGGAGGGTGACGATGGATTGGCGCCGAACGCCGGCACGTGACGCGACGAGCCCGGACAGGCTCGTGCGGCGAGGACTGAAATTCAACCACCTGCGTCTCGTCGCCAAGCTCGGGGAGACCAACCAGGTCAGCGCGGCGGCCGGCCAGCTTGCTCTGTCGCAGCCGGCGGCGTCCCGCCTGCTCGCCGAATTGGAGCAGATCGTCGAGGCCCCGCTCTACCAGCGGCACGCGCGCGGCATCGTACTGACGCAGGCGGGTCTGGCGCTGGTGCAGTGGGCGCGCAAGGTGCTGGACGATCTCGACCACGCCGACCGCGAGATCGGCGAGATGGCCTCCGGGGTTCGCGGCACGGTGTCCATCGGTTCGGTCACGGGCCCGGCACTCGAGCTGGTCCTTCCCGTGCTGCGGCAGGCACGCGTCACCCACCCGGGCATTACCATCGACGTCTCCGTCGACACCAGCGACAAGCTGGCCGAGCTTCTTCTTGCCCGAAAGCTCGACTTCTATGTCGGGCGCATCCCCCAGGAGCTCGACCACAGCCACTTCTCGGCCGAGCCGATCGGTCCCGAACCGGTCAGCCTAGTCGTGCGCGACGGCCATCCGCTGATGCGTCCCGGCCGCGCTTCGATCGAGGCCTGCATCGCCTATGACTGGGTGCTGCAACCGGTCGGCAGCCTGCTGCGTCACGCGGTCGAGACGTATCTGCTCGAACGCCGGCTGCAATTGCCGGAACGCATCGTCAGCACATCCTCAACGCTGATGACGCTGGCCATCATATCGCAATCCAATGCCATCGCACCGCTCGCCCGCGCAGCCATCGATTTCTTTGCCGGGCCCGAGGGGCTGGGCGCCAAGCTCTGCGCGCTGCCCGTCGCGGAGGAGCTCGCCGTGTCGTCCTATTCGGTGCTGCGATCGTCGAACAAGCCCCTCTCACCGGCCTCCGACACGCTGTGGTCTTTCATCTGCGAGCGCGCACGCCGGCTTCGCTCGGCCAGCGACGCCTGAGAGGAATCGTGTTTACAAAAGTAATATAATATGATTTTTCTGGATCGTGGGCTTCAAACAGCCCCATCTTGTGGAGGAGACACATGATCCGGAAATTGACTCTCGGCGCGAGCCTGCTCGCGTCCGCATGCCTGATGTCGTCTGCGGCGCTTGCCCAGACGGTCGGCTTCTCGCAGATCGGTTCGGAATCGGGCTGGCGCGCTGCGGAAACGACATTGACGCGCATGGAAGCGGAAGAGCGCGGCATCGACCTGAAATTCGCCGACGCCCAGCAGAAGCAGGAGAACCAGATCAGGGCCGTTCGGTCCTTCATTGCCCAGGGCGTCGACGCGATCTTACTGGCGCCGGTCGTGGCAACGGGCTGGGACGACGTGCTGGAGGAAGCCAAGGAGGCCGAGATACCCGTGGTGCTGCTCGACCGCATGGTCGATTCCAGCAAGGATCTCTACCTCACTGCCGTCGGCTCGGACCTCGTCCATGAAGGCAGGGTCGCGGGCGAATGGCTCGTTGGCGAGGTCGGCGATGCCGACTGCAACGTCGTCGAGCTTCAGGGCACAACCGGCTCGTCCCCCGCCATCGATCGCAAGAAGGGCTTCGAGGAAGGCATCGCCGGCCACGACAACATCAAGATCGTGCGCAGCCAGACCGGCGATTTCACCCGCGCCAAGGGCAAGGAGGTCATGGAGAGCTTCCTCAAGGCCGAGGCCCAGGGGTCGATCTGCGCGCTCTACGCGCACAATGACGACATGGCCGTCGGCGCGATCCAGGCCATCAAGGAAGCGGGCCTGAAGCCGGGCGAAGACATCAAGGTCGTGTCCATCGACGCTGTGCCCGATATCTTCCAGGCGATGGCGGCCGGTGAGGCCAACGCCACGGTGGAACTGACGCCCAACATGGCCGGCCCCGCGTTCGACGCGCTGGCTGCCTTCTGGAACGACGGCACCGTGCCGCCGGATTTCATCCAGACCGAGTCGAAGCTCTACACGCAGGCCGACGACCCGCAGGCGATCTACGAGCAGAAGAAAGATCTCGGCTACTGAGCCCGCCACAACCAGGGCCGGCGGCATCCGCTGCCGGCCTGACTTGTCGGCGTTGTCCCGCTGAGATGATCCATGCCTGAGCCGACGCACGGCCCCGAGCCGCTTCTGTACGCCTCTGCCCTGTCGAAGAGCTTTCCCGGCACCAAAGCGCTGGAGCGGGTCGACTTCTCGCTTCGCCGTGGCGAGATCCACGCGCTCCTGGGTGAAAACGGAGCCGGCAAGTCCACGCTGATCAAGTGCCTGACCGGCGCCTATCTGCGCGACGGCGGCGACGTCAGGCTCGAAGGGCGCTCCATCCATCCGCGCAACACGCTGGACGCCCAGCGCCTCGGTATCGGCACGGTCTACCAGGAGGTCAATCTCCTGCCGAACCTGTCCGTTGCCGAAAACCTCTTTCTTGGCCACGAGCCGCGCAGGTTCGGTTTCGTGCAATCGGCACGGCGAAACCGGCAAGCGCAGGAGCTTCTGGCCGAATACGATCTCCACATAGACGTGACCCGCGTACTGGCCGGCTATTCCGTCGCCATCCAGCAGATCGTGGCGATCGCGCGTGCCGTCGACCTGTCGGGCAAGGTGCTGATCCTCGACGAGCCGACGGCGAGCCTCGACCAGCACGAGGTCGACGTGCTGTTTGCCACGATACGGCGCCTGAAGGAACGGGGACTGGGCATCGTCTTCATCTCCCATTTCCTCGATCAGGTCTTCCGCATCAGCGACCGGCTGACTGTCCTGCGCAACGGCCGGCTTATAGGCTGCAGGGACACCGCTTCAGTCGACCGGGTCGAACTCGTCAACATGATGCTGGGTCGCGACCTGTCTGAGGAGACACGAAAGACCGGCAAGCCCCCCCTCGCGACATTGGACAGGCCTCGCATTGCCTTCTCGCATTTCGGCCGTCGCGGCCAGATCGAGCCTTTCGACCTGTCGCTGCATCGCGGCGAGGTCATCGGTATGGCTGGCCTGCTGGGTTCGGGCCGCACGGAGACGGCGGAAGTGATCTTCGGCGCAAAACCCGCCGACGCCGGCGAGGCCTTCAAGGACGGCGCACTTATCCGCATCACCTCGACCCGCGCCGCGATCGCCGCGGGCTTCGGCTTCCTGCCGGAGGATCGCAAGTCCGACGGGATCATTGGCGAGCTCTCGGTGCGCGAGAACATCACGCTCGCGCTGCAGGCCCGGCTCGGCTGGTCGAGGCCGATCCCCTCGCACCGGCAGAAGGCGATGGCGGACGACTTCATCCGCCGTCTCGACATCCGCACGTCCGATGCCGAAAAGCCGGTCGGCCAGCTCTCGGGCGGCAACCAGCAGAAGGTGCTTCTTGCGCGTTGGCTTGCCACCAATCCCGATTTCCTCATTCTTGACGAACCCACCCGCGGTATCGATGTGGGCGCCCACGCGGAGATCATCCGGCTGATCGAGGAGTTGTGCGAAGCCGGCATGTCGCTTCTCGTGATTTCCTCGGAACTGGAAGAGCTCGTGATTTACAGCCACCGGGTGGTGGTCGTGCGCGACAGGGCCCATGTCGCCGAGCTGGTCGGCGACGAGATCACGGCCGAACGCATCGTCGAGGCGATTGCCGGCGACCAGCCGGACCATGGCAAGGACGAGACGACATGATGGCCCTTCCCCGCCGCCTTCTGCCGCAACTCGTCACCTTCGCGACGGTGCTGCTCCTCATTGCGGTCGTGTTTCCCGGCTTCTTCGACGTGTCTTTCGCCAATGGCCGCTTGTACGGCAGCCCGATCGATATCCTCAATCGCGGCGCGCCTGTCGCGTTGCTGGCCATCGGCATGACGCTGGTAATCGCCACGGGCGGCATCGACCTGTCGGTCGGAGCCGTGATGGCCATCTGCGGCGCAGTGGCGGCATGGGCCGTCGACCAAGGCCATGGCCTGCCCTCCGCATTGGCCCTCAGCCTGTCGGCGGGGCTCGCCTGCGGCCTGTGGAACGGCATGCTGGTTGCCGTGCTCAAGATACAGCCGATCGTGGCGACACTGATCCTGATGGTCGCGGGGCGCGGCATAGCCCAGCTCATCACCGAAGGCACGATCCTCACCTTCAACCATCCGGGGCTGATCTTCCTCGGTTCCGGTACAGTGCTTGGGCTGCCCACCCCTGTGCTCATCTGGCTCGCGATGGGTCTGCTCGTGACGGCCATCGTCAGGCGCAGCGCGCTCGGCTTGCTGATCGAGGCGGTTGGTATCAATCAGCGTGCGAGCCGCCTTGCCGGGGTCAACGCCAAGGTGCTGATTGTCACGGTCTACATGACCTCGGGCCTCTGCGCCGCGATGGCGGGCATGATCGTGGCAGCTGACATTCGCGGCGCGGACGCCAACAATGCCGGCCTGTGGCTGGAACTCGACGCGATCCTTGCGGTCGTCATAGGCGGCACATCGCTGCTTGGAGGGCGGTTTTCGCTGATCGCATCGCTTATCGGCGCCATGATCATCCAGTCGATCAACACCGGCATACTGCTCTCCGGCTTCCCGCCCGAGTTCAATCTCGTAATCAAGGCGGCGATCATACTGGCCATCCTCGTCGTGCAGTCGCCGGCGGCGCGCGTCGCCCTGATCTATCTGAAATCCTGGAGACGCGACGGATGAACGAACGCCTCCTGCCCCTTCTGGCCACGATCGCCATTTTCATCGCCGCCTACGCCGTCTGCTATTCGCAATATCCGACGATCCTGTCGACGCGGGTCATCGGCAATCTGCTGACAGACAACGCTTTCATCGGCATTGCCGCGGTCGGCATGACATTTGTCATCCTGTCGGGAGGGATCGACCTTTCGGTCGGGTCGGTAATTGCCTTTTCCGGCGTCTTCATCGCCGTGCTTCTGCGCGACACCGGCATGCCGGTCTTCGCGGTCTTCGCGATGCTGCTTGCGATCACCACGCTCTTTGGCGCCGCGATGGGGGCCACCGTCCACTATCTGGAGATGCCGCCCTTCATCGTGACGCTTGCCGGCATGTTCCTGGCGCGCGGCATGGCCTATGTGCTTTCGATCGACAGCGTGCCGATCGACAACGAGGTCATGAGTTCCCTTCAGCGCCTGCGCTGGGTGGTGCCGGGCGGCGGGCGACTGACCTTCATCGGAATATTGATGTTGGTGGTTTTCGTGGCAGGCATGGTCATAGCCCACCGCACCCGCTTCGGGCTGAACGTGTACGCCTTGGGCGGCGGCACGCACACGGCCCGTCTCATGGGCGTGCCGGTGGCGCGGACCACGATTGCCGTCTACGCCCTCTCCGGCTTTTTGGCAGGCCTTTCGGGAATTGTCTTTGCCATCTATACCTCGGCCGGCTACTCGCTGGCGACCGTGGGCGTCGAGCTGGACGCGATCGCGGCGGTGGTGATCGGTGGAACATTGCTGTCGGGGGGCAGCGGGTTCGTCGGCGGTACGCTGGTCGGGATCCTCATCATGGGGCTGATCCAGACCTACATCGTCTTCGACGGCACCCTTTCGAGCTGGTGGACCAAGATCGCGATCGGTGTGCTCCTGCTCGTCTTCATCGCGCTGCAGCGGGCACTCGTCTGGTTGGGCGACCGAAGACGAGGCGCCGGGCATGCATCCGGCTGAAAGGAAATGGACGTGTTGAAATCCGCGATTTCGGGAAGCGCACCGCGCAACAGCCATTCGCGGGTCGTCGACGAGCTGGGCCGCGCAATCGTCGGCGGGGCGTTCGTCAGCGGGTCCATCCTTCCCGGCGACACCGAACTCGCACAGCGTTTCAAGGTGTCGCGTACGGTCTTGCGGGAGGCCATGAAGACACTGGCAGCCAAGGGCATGGTCGTCCCGAAGACCAGAATCGGCACCCGCGTCACCGGCCGCAACAACTGGAACCTGTTCGATGCGGACGTTCTCGCCTGGCACCTGGAGAGCGCCACCGATACGCGCTTCCTAGAACATCTTTCCGAAATGCGGCTGTCCTTCGAACCATTCGCCGCCCGCCTTGCATCAGAGCGGGCGTCCCGCGAGGACGTCAGGTCGCTCTACGCGCAGGTCGAGGCAATGGAGACGGCGAGTTCCATGGAGAGTTTCGCGCTCGCCGATCTGGACTTCCACATGGCCCTGCTGGGTGCCTCGGGAAACCCCTTCATGTACTCCCTCGGCGCCCTGATCGAGGCGGCATTGGCCACGAGCTTCCGATTGAGTTCGCCGTTCGGCGAGCCCGAACGCCAGCAGGACACCGCGCTTGCCCACCGCCGCATCGTGGATGCGATCGCGGCCCGGAATCCGGAAGACGCTGCTGAAGCTATGAACACGGTCATCGTCGTGGGTCGCGACCGTATTACCGGAGCGCTGTCACCCCGACGTTGAGGGAAGGGCGTCATCGCGGCAAACTTTGATGAACCCTCCGGAGTAGACAACCGGGCCGTGTGGGTGGTCACGGTCGTCTAATTGCTAGGCGTCTGCGAAAAGATCGGCTGTTCGTGAAGCCGAACGGCGAGGCGCGCCAGTCCCCCCTCAGCATGGAAGTCATCTTCCGCGAGAACATCCCGCCGCGGCAGTAGGATGCGTCGTCTTCGACCGGAACTCGGACAAGGCGACTGTGGCCTCTTTGAAAGACAATTGGGCCTATATACTCGAGACCCCGTCTCGCAAAGATCTAACGAGAACTGCTGGTGCTTGGATCGCAAGAAGGACGGCATCGGCCGTCGCTCACGTCAGTAGAGCTTTCCCCGGGCGGTAATCGGCCAAAGTGTCTCGACCTTGCCGTCGCGGATTCCCACATACCAATCATAGAGGTTGCATGTGGGGTCACAGTGACCGGGAATCAGACGGAGCCGCTGGTTGATGGCAAGCGCGCCATGCGGATCGTCGAGCTGACAGTGCTCGTCCGAAAGACCAATGCAGTCCACCTCGTCGAGATCGTGAACCACCGGCAGACCACTATCCACCGAGAACGACTTTAGCCCTGCATCCGCCACCGCACGGCCGGGCGCCCTGCTCATCACGGATGCGAGCACGAACAGGGAGTGCTCGAACCCGTCATTGGCGGTGGGGCCGAGGGCGCGCCGATAATCGGCGTCCATGAAGACGTAGGAGCCGCATTGCAGCTCGTTCCACACGCCGCTGGCGGCCTCCAGCGGATAGGTCCCGGTGCCCGCGCCACCAACTATGTCGCAAGAAAGTCCCGCATGGGCGATGAGCTCGACAGTCTGGCTCGTAAGCGTCCGTGCCTTCGAGATGGCCGCACGGCGCTCGTGCTCGGACCCCAGATGCTGGGCGCGCCCGTGGTAGGCCTGGATACCGGCAAACCGCAAGCCGGATGCGGGGGAAACCGCCACTGCAAGGTCACGCGCCGCCTCGCCGGGCGCAATACCGCAACGTCCGGCACCGCAGTCGATTTCAACCAGCACCTCCAACGTCGCGCCGGCCTTTTGCGCGGCAGCGGAGAGGTCGGCAATGGCAGCCGGATCGTCCACGCACACGATAATGCGCGCCGATCGGGCCAGGCGGGCCAGACGGTCGAGCTTGGCCGGATCGCGCACTTCGTTGGCAATGAGAACGTCGCTGATGCCGGCGCGCACCATGGCCTCGGCTTCCGAAACCTTCTGGCAACAGATGCCGCAAGCACCGCCACGCTCCATCTGGATACGTGCGATGTCCGCAGATTTGTGGGTCTTGGCGTGCGCACGCAGTCTGACGCCCGCATGGGATGCGGCCACACGCATCCTCTCGATATTGCGCTCCAGTGCGTCGAGATCCACTAGTAGCGCCGGCGTCTGTATTTCGTGTAAAGCCATTCCAGGCAGAGCGGGAACATCGAAGCCAGGCTCAGCAGTCACGGGGGCCAGGTGGCGGATCGAGTCTGTCAAAAACATCTCCTAGGTCGATGTTGCAGGTTGATGGCGGTCAGCGAATGCAGATAGTTTTGCAAAGCGGCGGAACAAAAGAAAGAGGCATCGTTTGCGGCTACAATTCCAATCGAGCCCGGGACGGTCGCTGACCGCGAGCGCCAGGTCGATCTTCCGGCTGCTTGCAGAAGGCGGTCCCGCAACCCGACCGCAGCTTGGAGAGACCTTGAACCTGTCGCGGCCGACGATGTCGGCGGCCATTTCCGAGCTGGAACAACTGGGCCTCGTCGCCAAGATCGGCGAGGTGCAGGGCCAGATTGGGCGCAAAGCGTCCATTTACCGTCCCGGCCCCCAGGCCGGGCATGTCATCGCCATCGACGCGGGCTCCACCCATGTGCGCCTGCGCGTATCAACGATCGACAGGCGGCTTCTGCACAGCCGCGTTTATCGCCTGCCGGAAAGCCAGCTTTTGCTGGGCGAAGAGATAAGCCGTGCCGTGGCCGACGAAGTGACGGCCACGCTGAACGAAACGGACCCCGGGTGGGGGCCGTTGCGCATGATCGGCATTGCGGTGCCCTCCCGGGTCGTGGGCCCACACGGTGATCGTAGCGCGACTCGGCAGGAAGAAATTTTCAGTTGCTTCGAGCCGCCGTCAGATGTGCCGGTGGTGCTGGAAAACAACGTCAACTGCGCCGCCGTCGCCGAGCGTTCCAACGGAATTGCGGGGGATTCAGAAACTTTCGCCTATGTGCAGATCGGGTTGAAGATCGGCATGGGGCTGATGCTTGGAGGAAGGCTGCTGCGCGGACGCAACGGAGCGGCTGGCGAAATCGGCCATCTCGCCTTTCCGATGGCGGACGGAAGCAAACCCGTAGCGGGCGAGATCGAGCGATATATGGGTACCGAAGGCTTTATGCAGCGCGTGGTGGCGGCATGGCCCGAAGCCGCCGGCAATCCGCCTGTGGATGCAGCCGACCTGATGGCACGGGCAGATCAGGGCTGTGCAACCGCGCTCGCGAATGTCACGCGCCACGCCGAGGACATCGGTGCGATTGTCGCAAGCTGCGTCAGCGTCGCCGACCCCGGGCTGGTTGTACTGGGCGGCGGCCTGGGCAGCAGTCCGCTTCTGCTGCCGACAGTCTTCGAAGTCGCGAACCAGCTCAGCTATCCTGTCGAAATCCGAACGAGCACGCTGGGCCAGGATGCCACGGTTCTGGGCATCGAAAAACTGGCCTGCGAGCAGACGGTCGACCTCCTTCTGGGCGAACGCCACAACTGAATCCTTCTACCTCCACGCCCGGCAACGATGATTCATGTTGCGCTCTCCATTTTTTTTGTTAACTTGCCTAACATAATAAGCGGTCGCTGTGACGGACCGTATTTCGAGGGTGTTTAACAAGGGAGACGATCATGATTGCAACGACGTGCCGCGCTGCCATAGTGGCAACAAGCGCAACCTTTCTGGGTTCTGGCGCCCTTTCGGCGCAGGAACTGCAATACTGGGTCTATTCCGACTTTGCGCAGGGCGATGCGCTTGCGCTTCAGCAGGAGTTCATCGCCGAATTCGAAGCCGAAAACCCCGGCGTCAAGATCGTGATCTCGGGCAGGGGCGACGACGACCTGACCTCCGGTCAGATCGCAGGTGCCGCATCGGGCACGCTTCCCGACGTGTTCATGAATGGTCTCGCCGTCGGTGCGCAGCTCGTGGAAGTGGGCGCACTGGCTAACATCCATGAAGAATGGATGGCGATGCCGCAGGAGTTTCGCGACCAGTTCGATGCCGCCGCCATTGCTAGCTGCACGCCCAAGCCCGACGAAATGTACTGCATTCCCTATACTGGCTTCGGCGAGATCATGTACCGCAACCTGACGGTGCTGGAGGAAGCCGGTGTCGATACCGCCACGCCGCCGGCCACCTGGGAAGAATGGCATGAGCAGATGGTGAAGGTGAGCGAAGCCGGCAAGTTCGCCGTGCCGGACCAGACGCAGGTCTTCAACTCCGTCGCCAGCATGTATGCCGTGCGCGGTGACAAGGAAAAGTGGGGCATCGATTTCGAGGCTGGCAAGACGCTGATCGAGCCTGAATCGATGGCGCGCACCATGCAGATGTTTGTTGACATGGCGCCCATGAACAGCGGCACCAGCCGCAACGACCAAGCCACCCGCGACCTGTTCATCACCAATCAGCTCGCCTTCCATGTCGTCGGCCCCTGGGTCAATCCGACCTACGCACAGGCCGCGGCTGATTCAGGCCTGAAATATGACTTCGTCCTCGTGCCGGGCGCCAAGGAAGGCGACCACGGCGGCATCAAGAGCTACGAGTTCGTCAGCGTCGCTCCTGGTCCAAACCGCGAGATCGCGTGGAAATTCGCCACCTACATCACCGAAAAGAACCAGATGGCGCGCTGGGCGAAGCTGCTGTCGCGCTACAACGCCAATGCAGCCGCGATGGCCGATCCGGAAGTCACTGCGCTGCCGCTGATCGTCAAGTCGGTCGAGGCGGTAAAATACGCGATGGACGTGATGCCGCCGTACTTCGTCGGCGCGGTGCCGAACTGCTACCGGTCGATCATGACCGATATGGCTTCTGCAGTCGCCGATGGCGAGTACACGGCGGAAGAAGGCGCAGATGAACTCATCGCCGAGTTGAACGACTGCCTCGCTCGATAGGCAAATGTCGAGGATGGCGCGGACATCCGCGCCATCCACTTTCCCACCTGTCCATGCCCGTCAGCTTATTGGAGCCGTCATGAGTGCCAGACGACTTCTGCCGCATTATGCGATGGTGTTGCCATTCGGCCTGCTGTTTGCGGCATTCTTCCTCTACCCGATCGTGAGTGGGCTCTACTACAGTTTCCACGATTGGAATGCCGCGAGCGAGGCACGATTTGTCGGCTGGGCCAATTACGAAGCCGTGTTGAATTCGCGCGATTTCTCGCGCTCCATGTCGAACCTCGTCGCCTATATCGCCATTACCGTGCCGCTGGGCATCACGGTAGCGCTCGGACTGGCACTGCTCGTGGACAGCTTCAGCGGGTTCTGGGCCAACTTCTTCCGCAGTGCCTTCTTTCTGCCGGTCGTTCTACCCGCCTTTCTTGCCGCGACCATCTGGCGGTGGATGTACGCTCCGAATTTCGGCCTGGTGAATATGGTTCTGGGCTGGTTTGGAATGCCCTCGGTCAACTTCCTCAACGACACCGGCATGATGCTCTATGCGCTGATAGCCGTGGACGTGTGGGTGTCGGCGGGCTTCAACATGGTCATTCTCCTCGCCGGTCTGAAGAACATTCCGCAAGACCTTTACGAGGCCGCGCGCCTCGATGGTGCGAGCCGCATCCAGCAGGTTCGCTACATCACCATACCGATGCTGGCGCCGGTGCTGTTCTTCGTCGTCACATACGGCTTCATCTCGGCGCTGCAGGTCTTTGACGTTCCCTGGCTGCTCACCGGATCGTCCTTTACGGCCTATGGCGGCCGACGCAGCGCGCTTCTGTTCCCTGTGATGGACATGATGGGACGGGCGTTCGGGTCGGTCCGGTTCGGCGAGGCCGCCGCCTACGGTTTCATCCTCACGACGGTCATCATTCTCTTCACCGCCGCCATGTTCGCGGTGCGCGCCTGGAGAACGCCGAAATGAGCGCCACCCAAGCCTCCGCCAACAACAGATACGTGATCGCCGATCTATGGACCTGGCGATTCCTGAAGTGGGTCGTCGCCATCTGCGTGGCGATTGTGGCGGTGTTTCCGATCTGGTGGATGATCAATGTAGTCTTCTCGGACCCCGGCACACCGGTCTCTATCAATCCGCGCCTCTACCCGACATCGCTCGGTTCGGGCCTGTCGAAGATCCAGATGATCCTGACGGAGACGCAATATCTGCGCGCCTACTACATCACCATAGCCTATGCGCTTCTGACTATTCTGGGCGTGATGCTGATCGGCTCGATGGCCGCCTTCGAGTTCGCCCTGTTCGACTTCCCCGGCAAGCGCATCCTGTTCGGACTGGTGATGCTGTCGCTGATGGTGCCGACGGTAGTGACGATCATTCCGACCTATCTTCTGGTCGCCGATCTGGGCTGGCTGAACACTATGCAGGGTCTGGTGGTGCCGGGACTCGCTTCCGCCTTCGGCCTTTTCATGCTGGTGCAGTTCATGCGCTCCCTGCCGATGGAAATGATCGAGGCCGCTCGGCTCGATGGAGCCAGCCACTTCAAGATCTATTGGTATATCGCCCTGCCATTGTCGAAGAACGCGATGGTGACGCTGGCCATCCTGACCTTCATGAAGACGTGGGGCAATTTCGCCTGGCCGCTTATCGTCGCGCCGCGTCCGGACACCTACACGGTTGCCCAGGTGGTCGGGCTGTTCAACGCACCCTTCTCGCACCAGACAGTGGACGTGGTGATGACGGCAAACCTGCTTGCTGCCGTGCCACCGCTGATCTTCTTCCTCATCTTCCAGCGCAAGATCGTCGAGGGCATCGCCATGTCAGGCTCGAAGGGCTGAACGGACACAGTGAGAAAATCATGGCTGAAGTAGAAATCAGATCCGTCTCAAAATCCTTTGGCGCCGTCGAGGTGCTCAAGGACGTCGACCTGAAGATCGATGCGGGCGAATTCGTCGTGTTCGTCGGGCCATCGGGCTGCGGCAAGTCCACGCTGCTGCGGATGATAACCGGGCTCGAGACAGAAAGTGCGGGAGACCTCTTCATTGACGGCCAGCGCGTCAACGATGTCGATCCCGCAAAGCGCGGCACGGCGATGGTGTTCCAATCCTACGCGCTCTATCCCCACATGACGGTGGCCGAAAACATGGGATTCGGCTTGAAGATGGCGGGCGAGCCGAAGGCCTCGATCCGCGAGAAGGTGGGCCAGGCGGCCGCGATCCTGAAGCTGGATCGGTTGCTCGACCGGAGGCCAGGACAGCTCTCGGGCGGCCAGAAACAGCGCGTTGCAATAGGCCGTGCCATCGTCCGAAAGCCGAAAGTGTTCCTGTTCGACGAGCCGCTGTCGAACCTCGACGCCGAGTTGCGCGTTCAAATGCGGGCGGAACTGATCGACCTGCATCGCCGCCTCGGTGCGACGATGGTGTACGTCACTCATGATCAGGTTGAGGCTATGACGTTGGCCGACCGCATCGTGGTGATGAATGGCGGCGTCGTTCAGCAATATGGCCGCCCGCTCGACCTTTACGACGATCCCGACAATCGCTTTGTCGCAGGCTTCATCGGCTCGCCGAAGATGAACTTTCTCGACGCGTCCGTGCAGGAAGTTGGCGGAAGCCACGTCACGCTGACAGAAATCGGCGGCAGCGACCGTAGCCTACGAGTTCCGTTCCGCGGCTTTGACACTTCCGTCAGAAGTGTCACGCTCGGCGTCCGTCCCGAGCATGTCAGGCTGGGCAATGGCGCTGCCGACGAACTGCCGATCACTGTCAGCTTCGCCGAAGAGCTTGGCGACGTGACCTACATCCACGGCAAGCTGTCGGCCGATACGCCAATTATCGTGCGCAGCGACGGCATGCGCCATGACGGCGCGGCAAGCTGCACCATCGCGATCGATACCGCCGGCATACGTCTTTTCCATACCGACGGCCAACGGCTGCGTGAGAGTGGAGCCTGACCAACATGACAACCCGTCAGGTGGCACCGCTGGCCCCGCAAGCCAGCGTCGTCGGCGTCGATATTGGTGGTACGAAAACCCACCTGCGTCTGCGCGATGCAACTGGCCAGCGCGACCTTGTGGTGCCGACAAGCGATTGGCGGCATCGCGAATGGCATCGTGACGCCCGGGCGCTGCTTGAGATGGTCACCCACTTCAGCGAGGGCGCACCGATCGCGGCAATCGGCATCGGGGCGCATGGCTGTGATGACAAGAGCGAATGCGAGGCGTTCGAGAAAGCGTTCCGCAACGTCGGCTCTCTGCCCGTGCGCGTGGTCAATGATGCGGAGCTGATGCCAGCCGCGTTCGGACTGGAGCAGCAGATCGGCGTGGTGGCCGGAACCGGCTCCATCGCTGTCTGCCGCACGGCCGATGACGAAATGCTTGTTGCCGGTGGTTGGGGATGGATCATCGGCGATGAAGGGAGTGCCGCGAGCCTGGTGCGCGAGGCGGCACGCGCGGTCGCACTCCATCTTGATCGCGGCGGCTCAGAGGATGATCCGCTTGTGCGCCGCTTGTTTGCTTCTCTGGAAATCCCATCAGCCGCGCGTATAGGCAGCAGCCTCGGCAGCCTCGGCAGCGCCATGGCGGTCGGCCGTCACGCCAGCCTCATATTTGATGCGGCGGACGAAGGTTCGCCACTTGCCGATGCGGTGATAGGCGACGGTGGCCGCGCGCTGGCCAATCTCGTCGCGCGTCTCAAGGCACGTGGCTCGCAAGCCGGTTCGGCCGTCGCCGGCGGCAGCGTCATAGCCTCGCAGCCGCGCCTGTGGGACGCGTTCCGCGCCGGCGTAGATGAGCTCTGCGGTCCGGAATTCTCAATGTTCCTGCATGAAGGGCCGCCGGTCGAAGGCGCGATCGTTCTTGCCGACAGGCTGGCTGCCGATCTGCAGGCCAACCCTCGAACCGCCCGTTTCTAACATAAGAAAGGTCAATCCGATGAGCTATCGCTCCACTGTCGCCCGGCAGCCAGAATCGCTTGCCGACACCCTCACTGCAGCACAGGCCGAGCTGGCCGGGCTGGACCTTTCGCCGTTGGCCTCCGGCATCATGGCCGTTACCGGCATCGGCGCGTCCTACGCAGCCTCGGTGGTGGTAGCCGCCGAGTTGCAGCGTCGCGGACGCCGCGCATTTCCGGTACGCTCGGGCGAGATGATGGCGGGCTACGACATCGCCGATACGGCACTTGCGCTGTCGCATCGCGGCCGCAGCATCGAGACCGTTGAGGCTTTACGAAAGCTTCCCAAGGCCAACAGCATGGCGATCACGAACAATCCCGAAAGTCCGCTTGCGCAGGCGGCGAACTATCACATTCGTCTCAACAATGGCTCGGATGCCACCCCTTCCAGCACCGGTTACACCGCGACGCTACTGGCTGCCGGGCTTGCCATCGACGCCATCCACGGCAGCGGCGGAGCCGACTGGGCGGACCTGCCGTCTATGGCAAAAGAGGTGCAGAGCCGCGCAGATGAAAAGATGCCCCGTCTGGGCGAACTGTTCCGCGACCGCCGTGCCATCGACTGTGTCGGCGCAGGCGCATCCATCGGGACTGCCGACGGAGCCTCGCTGTTGATCCGCGAGGCCGCACGCCTGCCTGCTTCCGGTTATGAGACGCGGCACTACCTGCATGGCCCGATGGAAGCGATGGACGCGACGACGGGGGTGGTGCTGTTCGGTGACACCCGCGAGCTGGCCTTGGCCGAAAACCTCAACGATATCGGCTGCCCTGCCCTCCTGGTGACCAGCAACACCAGCATCTCGGACAAAGGCAAACTGACAGTGGTGCATGTGCCTGCCTGCGACGATCTCGTGTTGCGCGGCATCATCGACATTTTCACCGCGCAGCTGCTGGCAGCAGAACTGTCAGACGCTGCGGGTCTGACCGACGTCAAATTCCGCTACAAACAGTCCGACACCAAGATCGTCGACTAGCTAAAGGGTGCCCAGAGACCTCGCAGTGTCGTCGAGCGCCAGCCGCAGGCGTTTCGCAAGATCGTCGATCTCGTCGTTGATACGAACAGCGGCGGGGATGCGACGATCGTGTCTCCAATGGAGCGCACGATGACGCCGCGGCGCAGGCGCAAAACGTGTGTTGCCGGCTTTGTCTGCAACGAGTTCAATCCCGCTGAGCAATCCAATCGTCCGCGCTTCCCCAACAAACGGATGGTCCGCCAGACCATCCCACGCTTCGGCGAAGTGAGGCGCGGCGACCGTCTCGACCCGCTCCACGATCCGTTCATCGCGCAGTATTTCGATGTTGCGTACCGCGACCGCACAAGCGACGGGATAGCCGGAATAGGTGAAGCCGTGCGAGAGAAATTCGCCAGAGACCAGCGTGTTGGCAATCTCGTCGGTCATCATGACGGCGCCAAGCGGCAGGCATCGAAACCGCCATCTTTCCAGAATCCGCGAGCCTGTAATATCCAACGATGCTCGCCGATCCCGGCGCGCTCCAGTCCCCACGGATGGTGAAATGGTTCTGGTCAGGCTCCATGTCCGCATAGGCGCAAATGGACACGGCCAAATGCTCGCCGACCAGCCGCGTCGTCACATCCATTAGGGCACTGGCGTCGGTCGCGAGACCTGCAGCCCTCCCGAGATGGTCGAGAAAGGCGAGTTGCTCGGCGTTCTGCCGCTGGGCCTCCTCTGCGCGTAGGCGTTCAACTGCAGTCCGTGTGCGCTGCGCGACCTCTGAGACCAGTGCAAGCTCATCGTCGGTCCACGCTCTGGGAGTAGCGTGGTTGAGATAGAGCAGAGCGACGGTCCCCCCCTGTTCGGTGACAGGCATATTGACCACCGCCTGGGCGCTGATCGCCTTAAGCGCCTCCGCACCGGCTTCGCTCCTTGGATCCTGTGCGGCGTCGTTGAAAACGACGGTCTCAATGTAGGAGCCATAATCGCGAAAATGAAGCGTGCCAGCGAGGCTCTTGATGCCAGGAGCGTTCCAGTCCCGCTGGATCGTAATTGTCTCGCGATCAATGTCGATCTCGCCGGCGGCGCCACGGTGATGCGCGACGGTCAGCTTGTTGGAAGCCCGGCCGGCGTGCTCGCCACATTTCGATGATTGGGGGTCGTCGGAACGCTTTCGT
>JAEWFU010000290.1 GCA_023388675.1 Pseudomonadota bacterium
GGCCCTGATCGTCATCCAGCGCATGTGGCAACGGCACCAGTATGGATGGCCGTCCGAGAACCGACAGTTCGAGCACGGTCGAGGCCCCGCCGCGCGCGACCACCAGATGGGCGGCAGCCATGTGGGCCGGCAGATCGGCGAAGAACGGCGACACTTCGGCCTGCACGCCGAGCTTCGCATAAGCCTCGCCCACGCGCGCCTCGTCCTCCGGCCGCGCCTGCTGAACGATACGCAAGCGGGCGCGCAGCGCTTCCGGCAGCTCTGCCACGGCTTCGGGGACGGTATCCGAAAAGAAGCGCGCGCCCTGACTGCCGCCGAAGACCAGCAATCGGATCGGGTCATCCCCGTTCGGAGCAACGAAAGGCACCCGTGCCGCCTCCAGCACCGCGGAACGTACGGGGTTGCCGACGGGCACGATCTTGCCCGTATAAACGCCTTCTGGCTTCAGAAACCCGCCGGCGATAGCGGTCACCCGTCCGGCCAGCGCCTTGTTGGCACGTCCCATCACCGCGTTCTGCTCGTGGACGATGGTCGGCAGGCCGCGCCGCGTAGCGGCCCACAGCGGCGGCAGCGTCGGATAGCCGCCGAAGCCGATCACCGCCTTGGGCGAGATGCGGGTCATGATCCGCCCGGCCTCGCGCGCGCCCTGCCAGATGGTCCAGAAGGCGCTTGCGAGCGCAATCGGGTTTCTGGAGGCGATCGTCGCCGACGGGATCGTGTGGATTTCCGTCGCCGGAAACGAACCCGCGTAGCGTTCAGCACGGCCGTCGGTGGCCAGATGCACCGTCCAGCCGCGCGCGATCAGCTCATGCGCCAGCGCTTCGGCCGGGAACAGGTGTCCGCCCGTGCCCCCAGCCGACAGAAGAATGACACCCTTTGCCATCTATTCCGCCGGTTGGACGGTACGGATGAGGGTGTGCGAGCCGATGCGCATCCGCTTCTGCGGGTCCTTGCGGGTAAGCGCGAGCACCATGCCCATGGAAATCGCCATCGCGACGAGTGACGAGCCGCCGTAGGAGATGAACGGCAGCGTCATGCCCTTGGCCGGCAGAAGCTGGAGGTTGACACCCATATTGATGATCGACTGGAGCCCGAACAGCACGACGAGGCCCGAGACCGCATAGCGCGAGAACTCGTCCGTCTCCCGCATCGAATGCGACAGGCCGCGCAGCACCACGAAGGCGAAAAGCCCGGCAATCAGCAGGCAGACGATGAGGCCGAACTCCTCGCCCGCCACCGCGAAGACGAAGTCGGTGTGGCTGTCGGGCAGGATGCGCTTGACGCTGCCTTCGCCCGGCCCCTGACCGAGCCAGCCGCCACGCACCAGCGCCTCGCGGCCCATGTCGACCTGGAACGTGTCGCCCTCACCGGTGACGAACCGATCGATACGCGCGGCAACGTGCGGAAAGGTCGTATAAGCCGCGACCCCGATGCCCGTCGCCGCGCCGCCCAGCATAACGATCCAGAACCATGGCATGCCCGCCATGAAGAACATGACGCCCCATGTCGCCAGCACCAGCAGCGACTGGCCGAGATCGGGCTGCGCCACCAGCAGCGCCAGCACCAGGCCCAGCAGGATGATGGCGAAGAGATTGCCCGGTACGTCGGGGCGCCTGGCGTGCTCCGAGAACAGCCATGCGCAGATGACGACGAAGCCGGGTTTCATGTACTCCGACGGCTGCACCGAAACGCCGAGGACGTGAATCCACCGGCGCGATCCCTTGATCTCGATGCCGAAATAGAGGGCTGCCACCATCAGCACCAGCGAGCCTGCCAGCATCAGAAGTGCCAGCCGGCGCACTTGTCGCGCGTTGAGGAACGAGACGCCGATCATGATCACGACCGCCGGCAGCATGAACATCATCTGCCGCGCGACGAAGTGGTAGCTGTCGAGACCGATGCGCTCGGCCACCGCGGGGCTAGCCGCGAAGGACAGGACTACGCCGAGCCCCATCAGAGTGAGGAAGGCGGCAAAGAACCATCGGTCGACGGTCCACCACCAGTTCGCGACGGGACCTCTATCGATACGGCTGACCATCAGCGTTTCCCTCCAAAAGGCACAATTCCATCGAGCGCGAGCACCGCCTCGCGGAAGGCATCGCCCCTGATTTCGAAGTTGCGGTACTGGTCGAAGCTGGCGCAGGCGGGCGAAAGCAGCACGACCGCCTCGGCGGCCTCGTCCCGCGCGGCATCCTCGGCGGCGTGCTGGAGCGCGGCGTCGAGCGTGCCGGATATCTCGTAGGGCGCGGCGTCGCCCAGCGTCGCCGAAAACTGAGGCGCAGCCTCTCCGATCAGATAGGCCTTGGCGACACGCGGGAAGAAGGAACGCAGGCTGTCGATGCCACCCTCCTTGGGCAGGCCGCCCGCAATCCAGTAGATGCGCTGGAAGCTGGAAAGCGCCGGAGCGGCAGCGTCGGCATTGGTCGCCTTCGAATCGTTGACGAAGATGACGCGATCGCGGCGGCCGACCTGCTCCATGCGATGCGCCAGGCCCGGGAAGGTTTCGAGGCCCGACTGGATTTCGCCGAGGTCGAGCCCGACCTTGAGGCAGGCAGCGACCGCCGCCAGCGCGTTCTGAGCGTTGTGAAGCCCCCGCAGCGAGCCGATGCCTTCGAGAAAGCCGATCCGGCTGTATTGCCCGTGCACGGCCTCCATCAGATCGGTGCCGTCGGCGAAATAGCCGTCCGTCAGCGGCAGGCGCTTGGAGATACGGATCACCTCCTTGCCCGCCCGCTCGAGCCGGTCGGCAATCTGGGCGCAGAAGGAATCGTCGACACCCACGATGGCGGTGTCGCTGCCCGCGACCAGCCGCTCCTTGATCTCGGCATAGCGCTGCATGGTGCCGTGCCGGTCGAGATGGTCGGGCGTCAGGTTGAGCAGGATGCCGGCGCTCGGGTTGAGCGACGGGGCAAGCTCGATCTGGTAGGAGGAGCACTCGACGACGTGGAACCTGTCGCGCGCAGGCGGATCAAGCGTCATCACGGCGCGCCCGATATTGCCGCCCATCTGTGCGTCTCGGCCGGCAGCCGCCAGGATGTGGGCAATCAGCGCGGTCGTGGTCGACTTGCCGTTGGTGCCCGTCACGGCGATGAAGGGCGCCTCCGGAGCCCGTGCGGCGCGCTCGCGCGAGAACAGTTCGATATCGCCGATGATCTCGACACTCGCGCCGCGGGCAAGCTCGACCGTCCAGTGCGGCTTGGGATGCGTCAGCGGCACGCCGGGCGACAGCACGAACGAGGCGAAACCCGACCAGTCGACTTCGCGCAGGTTGGCAACGGGAATGCCTTCTCGCTCCGCGCGCGCGACGCTTTCGGGATTGTCGTCCCACGCGGTGACGACAGCGCCGCCCTCGGCAAGCGCCCGCGCGGTCGCGATCCCCGATCCGCCCAGACCGAAAAGGGCGACCTTGCGTCCATTGAGTGTGGTGACCGGCGTCATCGACTACCTCAGCTTGAGCGTCGACAGGCCGATCAGCGCCAGGATGACGGCGATGATCCAGAACCGGATGACCACCTGGCTTTCCGTCCAACCGAGCTTTTCGAAATGGTGGTGGATCGGCGCCATCAGGAACACGCGCTTGCCGGTCAGCTTGAACCAGGCGACCTGAATGATCACCGACATGATCTCGACCACGAATAGGCCGCCGATGATGGCCAGAACGATCTCGTGCTTCGCGGCCACGGCAACCGCGCCGATCAGACCGCCGAGCGCCAGCGAGCCGGTGTCGCCCATGAAGATCGCGGCAGGCGGCGCGTTGAACCACAGGAAACCCAGGCCGGCGCCGATGACGGCGCCGAGAACGACGGAAAGCTCGCCGGTGCCGGGAGTGAAATGGATCTGCAGATAGTCGGCGAAGACGGCGTTACCGGCGAGATAGGCGATCACGCCGAACGAGGCGGCAGCGACCATCACCGGCACGATCGCGAGCCCGTCGAGCCCGTCGGTCATGTTGACGGCGTTACCCGCGCCGACCATCACGAAGGCCGCGAACGGCACGAAGATGATGCCGAGGTTGAGGACGAAGTCCTTGACGAACGGAAAGGTCAGCGACGACGAGAACGGCTCGGTTCCCGCCCGCATGATAACGTAGGCCGCAATGCCAGCGATAATGAACTCGATCAGCAGTCGTATCTTGCCCGAAAAGCCCAGATGCGACTGCTTGGTGACCTTCAGGTAGTCGTCGTAGAAGCCGATCGCGCCGAACCCCAGCGTCACCAGCATCACGACCCAGACGAGCGGGCTGGACAGATTACCCCAGAGCAACACCGAACCGATAATGCCGGTCAGCATCATCAGGCCGCCCATGGTGGGCGTTCCCGCCTTCTTGAAATGCGTCTGCGGGCCGTCGGCGCGGATCGGCTGGCCTCTGCCCTGGCGGATGCGCAGCGAGTTGATGATCGCGGGTCCGAACATGAATACGATCAGCGCGGACGTGATCAAAGCTCCGCCGGTGCGGAAGGTAATGTATCGAAAAACGTTGAAGGCCGAAAAATGGTCGGCAAGTCCAACGAGCAGCAACAGCATTGGCGGCGTCCCCCGACGTCTCTCAGGCTTCTCTGACAACGCGGCGAGCCGAAGCCGCCGCGGGAAATTTCTCTAAAAGTGCCTCCACGAGCTTGGAGAATCCGGCGCTCTTGGATGACTTGACCATGACCACGTCGCCGGGACGCACCGTCTCCATCAACAATGGCTTCAACTCGTCGGCGCTGGGCCGATGCTGCGCGGCGGCTTCCTCGGGCAATGTCGCCGCGAGGGCTTCTATCTCGGCGCCCCCCAGCAGAATGACGTCGGCACCGGATTTGGCGATCGGCCCGGCCAGCGCCTCATGCAGCTTTCGCGAATGCACGCCGAGCTCCAGCATGTCGCCCAGAACCGCGATGCGGCGGCCACCCGGCAGCACGGAAGCGGTGCCCAGCAAGTCGAGCGCCGCCTTCATCGAAACCGGATTGGCATTGTAGCTCTCGTCGATGACGACGATCTCGCCGCCCACGGGATGGCCGAGCACATAGCGACGGCCACGGCCGCGTTCGGCCTCGAACTGCGCCAGCGCCGGTGCGGCCTTTGCAACGTCCGCGCCCGCAAGATAAGCCGCGCCCAGCACCGCCAGCACGTTCTGGACCATATGGCGGCCCGGCGCGCCGACCGTCAGCGACAGTTCCTGTCCGGCCATCTTCACGACGATGCGCGAGCTTTCGCTGCCGAGTTGGCACCCGGCAAGCCGGAAAGTCGCCCGGGCATGCTCGCCGAAGCTCCAGATATGCTCGACACCGAGATCGCGAGCGGCCCTGTCGAGCAGCTTCCATTGGCGATCGTCGCGGTTGATGAGCGCGTGGCCACCGGGCTCCAGACCCTCGAAAATCTCGGCCTTGGCACGCGCGATATCCTCGATGCTCTTGAATGCTCCGAGGTGGGCCGGCGCGATGGCGGTTATCAGGGCGATGTGCGGCCGAACATATTTCACGAGCTGGCGGATTTCGCCCGGATTGCTCATGCCGATCTCGAAGACGGCATAGTCGCAATCTTCCGGCATTCTCGCCAGCGTCAGCGGCACACCCCAATGGTTGTTGAAGGATTGGGGCGACGCGTGGACCGAGCCGACAGCTCCGAGCGCGCAACGCAGCGCTTCCTTGGTCGTCGTCTTGCCGACCGAGCCGGTGACGCCGATGATCTTGGCCTTGGCGCGCGCCCGCGCCGCCACTCCGACGGCCTCGAGGGCAACCATGACATCGGGCACCACGATCATCGGGGCAGTGATGCGGCCCAGGGCCGGCAACTTGCTTTCGGCAACCACCAGCAGCCCCGCCCCGGCCTTGAGCGCGGCGGTGGCGAAGTCGTGCCCGTCGAACCGCTCACCCTTGATCGCGAAAAAGGCGTCGCCCGGCTTCAGCGTGCGCGTGTCGATGGAGATGCCCGTCACGCCCTCCGGCATCGCGCCGACCGGCCTGCCGTTCATCGCCCCCGCAAGTGCCTGGCTGCGCCACAGAAGGCTCATGCGGCGCGCTCCGTAAGGGCGGCCCGCACCTCGGCGTGATCCGAGAACGGAAGCGTGATGTCGCCGACCGTCTGGCCTTCCTCGTGCCCCTTGCCGGCAACGACGAGGGTGTCGCCCGCATGCAGCATCGCGATCGCCTCGCGGATCGCCTGACGCCGGTCGCCGATCTCGATGGCGCCGGGTGCCGCCTCCATGATCGCCGCCCGTATCGCCGCCGGCTCTTCGGAGCGCGGATTGTCGTCAGTGACGATGGAGATGTCTGCAAGCCGCGTCGCGATTTCACCCATGATCGGGCGCTTGCCCCGGTCGCGGTCGCCGCCGCAACCGAAGACGACGAGAACACGACCGGTCGTGAAAGGCCGCACCGCCTTCAGCACGTTTTCAAGCGCGTCCGGCTTGTGGGCGTAGTCGACATAAACCGGCGCACCTTCCGAAGTGGTGCCGACATGTTCCAGCCTGCCCGACGCGCCTTTCAGCCCTTCCAGTGCCATCAATGCCTTGCGCGAATCGAGACCGGTCGAGATGGCTAGCCCCGCTGCCACCAGCGCGTTGGCGATCTGGAAATCTCCGGCCAGAGGCAGGTCGATTTCGTGGATCTTGCCAGCAGCAGCGATCTCGACGCGCTGGCGGAAGCGCTCGTGCTCCACCCGCTTGAGCTGTAGAAAAGCACCCTGGCGGCCAACGGTCAGCACCTCGAGCCCGGCGCGGCTCGCGGCATCGATCGTCGCCTGCGACCATGGATCGTCGGCAAAGACGACAGCCGGTGCGCCCTTCGGCAGCAACTCGGTGAAAAGCCGCATCTTGGCTGCGTGATATTCCTCGACCGTCGGATGATAATCCATGTGGTCGCGGCCCAGATTGGTGAACCCTCCGGCTGCCAGACGCACCCCGTCGAGCCGTCGCTGGTCGAGGCCGTGGCTCGATGCTTCCATCGCGGCATGCGTGACGCCGGCGCCTGCCAGTTCGGCCAGCAGCAAGTGCAGCGTCACCGGGTCTGGTGTGGTCAGGGAGCCGTATTCCTCGCGGCCCGGGGCGACAACGCCGGTCGTTCCGATGGACGCCGCCGCCAGACCGGCCTGTTCCCATATCTGCCGGGTGAAGGATGCGACCGAAGTCTTGCCGCTCGTTCCCGTAACCGCCACCATCGTCTGCGGCTGAGCACCGTGGAAAGTAGCGGCAGCGAGCGCCAGTGCATGACGCGGATCGTCCACCGCAAGCACCGGCACGCCAGGATCGGCCGCCAGCGCCCCGCGCTCCGTAACGACCGCGCCCGCGCCGCGCTTTACCGCGTCGGCCACGAAGGACACACCGTCGGTGCGCGTTCCCTGCAGGGCAGCGAACAGAAAACCGGGTTCAACCCGGCGCGAATCCGAACATATCCCCGTCACCTCGACTTCGCCCAAGGCATCGGGGACGGGCAGGAAACCGGAAAACTGGCTGAGCTTCATCAAATTCCATTGGTCCGAATACGTGGACGCCCCCGCGGTCCCCGAGAATCACTGTGAGGACACCAAAAGGGCGCTACTTTCATGGCCGAAATCGGGCTTTACGCCAAGCATTGCGGCGGAACGGCGGATGATGTTCGACGCGATCGGCGCCGCCGTGACGCCGGCGGTAGCGGAGCGGCTGGAGTTCTCCAGCTTCGGCTCGTCGATAACCGTCAGCACGATGTATTGCGGGCTGTCCATGGGGAAGACGGCTATGAAGGCGTTGAAATTCTTCTCGCTCGAATAGCGGCCGTTGACGACCTTCTCCGCGGTGCCGGTCTTGCCGCCGACCCTGTAACCGGCAACGGTGCCGCGCCTGCCGGAGCCTTTCTCGGAGTTCAGCTTGTACAGGTAGCGCATAGCCTGCACCGTATAGTCCTGCACGACCTTCGTGGCCGAGGCCATCGCCTGTTCCTGATTGCGGACAAGGAAGGTTGGAGGCATCAGATAGCCGCCGTTCATCAAAGCCGACACGCCGACCGCGGTTTGCAGCGGCGTGGTCGAGAAGCCGTGACCGAACGCGGCCGTAATGGAGTGGACCTTCTTCCAGACCCTTGGCTCCGTCGGCCGGGCGACCTCGGGCAGTTCGGTATCCATGCGGCTGAGCAGGCCGAGGCGATGAAGAAATTCGCGATGCCCCTCTATGCCGACCACATCCGCTTCCTTGGCTGAACCGATGTTGGACGAGTAGATGAATACCTCCGGAACGGTCAGCACGCGGCCCTTGCCGTGGAAGTCGCGAATCCTGCGTCCGCCGACGACGATCGGCCTGGTGGCATCGAATCTGCTCTCCATCGTCACTTTGCCGGAATCCAGCGCCATGGCGGTCGTGAAGCTCTTGATCGTCGAACCCATCTCGTAGACGCCGGCGGACATGCGATTGAGCCTGTCCTTGTCATGCGCATTGTACGGGTTGTTGGGATCGAAATCCGGCACCGAGGCCATCGCGAGCACTTCGCCCGTACGCACGTCCATGACGACGGCACCGGCGGAAAGAGCGCGATAGCTTTCCATCGCCCGCACGATTTCGTCGCGCACGACGTGCTGGACGCGCAGGTCGATGGATAGCCGGACCGGCTCCAGGTCCTTGGCAACGGCCAGACCTGTCGCCTGCAAGTCCGCGAGGCCCTGGTCGTCGATATATTTCTCCATGCCCGCGATGCCCTTGTTGTCGACATTCACGAGGCCGACAATGTGGGAGGCGGTGGTGCCGCCGGGGTAGAAGCGGCGCTTCTCGGTCCTGAAGCCGATGCCGGGAATGCCCAGTTGCATGATCGCCTGCTGCTGGCGCGGCGAAAGCTGGCGGCGCAGCCAGATGAACCCGGCGTCGCTCTGCAGACGATTGTAGGTCTGCTCGATGTTGAGGTCGGGAAGCACGGTCAGCAGCTTCTCGAGCGCCTCGTCGGCATCCACGATACGGCGCGGTTCGGCGTAAAGAGATGCCGTGTTGATGTCGGTCGCCAGAACCTCGCCGTTGCGGTCGATGATGTCCGGACGCGATGCCGTCACGCGTGACGGGCCGGGGCCACCCTCCTCCAGGTCCTGGAATCCGAGATAGGTGAGACGCCCTGCGATCACGCCGTAGACGGCAAAGAAGACCGCCATGGTGATCAGGATACGGGTCCGGGCACGCCCGCCGGTCGACTTGCCGATACCATCGACGACGATACGGCCCGAGTCGCTATCCTGCTCGTGCCCTTCCTTTTTTGCGCGCCAGCGACCGATCATTGCACGACCCCGCCGGTGGTGGTTGCATCGATGCCGCTGTCGGCCATGCCGCCGAGGTTTTCGTTGATGAAGTCCTCGATCTCGACGGGCCGTATCGGCAGGTCTTCGATATCCGCTATCTGATAGGATTCGACCGGCACGAGCTGCAGCTCCGATTGATAGGTTTCCGCAAGCCTTTGCAGACGCGACGGCTGCGTCAGCAGGCTCCAGTCGGCCTTGAGAACATCGATGGTCTCTTCCTCGAAACGGATCGCCGCCTCGAGCTTGCGCATCTTGGATAGCTCCGCTTCGGCTGCGTGCTTGGTCGTGTAGGTAAACGCCGCGGCCGAGACCATCACCGCGATCAGCACTAGGTCGGTGGTTCTGAACATGGCGATTACCTTTCCACGGCGGGAGAGAGTGCGGGCAGCGCTGGCAGCCCGAAAAGCGACAGGTCGGCGGCGCGGGCCGGGGTATCGGTGCGCACGGCGGCCCGAAGTTTGGCGGAGCGGGCGCGCGGATTGTCTTGCGCCTCGGCGTCGCTCGCGGCAACGACCTTGCCTGCCTTCTCGAATGTCGCCGCCTTGAGCTCGACGGCCGGCATGTGCCGCGACCCGGCGGCCTGACCCGAGCGGTCGGTGATGAACTTCTTCACGATCCGGTCTTCGAGCGAATGAAAGGTGACGACCACCAGCCTGCCGCCCGGCTTGAGCGCGCGCTCGGCTGCGAAAAGAGCGCGACCGAGCTCGCCCAGCTCGTCGTTGACGAAGATGCGCAAGCCCTGAAACGTGCGCGTCGCAGGGTGGATCTTGTCCTTCGGATTGTTGCCGAGCGCGCCCTCGATCGCCTCGGCGAGGTCGCGGGTACGCTCGAAGGGACGAACGGCGCGCCGCTTTTCGATCATCCGCGCGACGCGGCCCGCGTGGCGCTCTTCGCCGAGCATCCCGATGATGCGCGCCAGATCGCCCACCTTGAAGCGGTTGACAATGTCGGCAGCGCTCGGCCCTTCCTGCGCCATGCGCATGTCGAGCGGGCCATCGCCGCGGAACGAAAATCCGCGCTCGGCCTCGTCGAGCTGCATGGAGGAGACGCCGATGTCCAGCACTACGCCGTCGACCGGCTCGCCAATTACTTCGTCGAGCTGCGAGAAGCGGTCATGTACCAGCCGCAGACGACCGGAAAACTCATCCTCGATCGCCTTGCCAGCCTTGATGGCGTCGGGGTCGCGATCAATCGCGACAACGCTGGCGCCTGTCCGCAGGATCGAGCTCGTATAGCCGCCCGCGCCGAACGTGCCGTCCACGAAGGTCTCAGCGGCAGCAGGCCGAAGCGCTTCCAGCACCTCGGAGAGCATGACCGGAATGTGGCGGGCCGGTCCGCCAACGGCGATCCCCTCGCCGTGGCCCGCCATCACTCCGGGCCCCCGCCCGTTGCGCCCGTCATTCCCGCCTGGCGCAATTTCATCAGCCGCTCCCGCACCTGCGCGCCATACGCGGCAAGCTGCGAGGGCTCCCACATCTGGAAGAATGTCCCGCGCCCCACGAACGCCACCTCCGTTGTGATACCCGTGTGGCCGCGAATGAAATCGGTCACCGTAATACGCCCATCCTGATCGAGCTTCAGGAAGTCGCTGTCGCCATGCACGAAATAGGACATGTCGTCCGCCGTCTGGAGAAACGGGTCCTCCATGGCGATGCGTTCCTCGTAGCGGTCGAGCAGATCGAGCCCGCCCACATCCAGCGCCGGGCGATCCAGCGCCTTCAGCGCGTAGAGTTGCTGGTATCCGCGGCGCTGCACCACGGCACGGAAATGGGCCGGCACCGATACCCGCCCCTTGGCGTCGATCCTGTTTACGGCACTGGAAAGAAAACGGTCCATTACCCGAAACTGCCGTCCCTGCCGCGCCCGCCTGCGTATCCTCGCGCATGCGCCAAATTGCTTTCCCTGACCCCTTCCCGCCGCCAATTCCGGGCAATGCCGAACCATTCCGGCGGACCATGCTGGCTGCCGGTTTGGGGGACACATCACCCGGAACTGAACCGAAGTCGTGATTACGCGTAAGGGATACCATGGGCCAATATGGGCGTCAACGGGAACAGCCCGCACAAACCGCCTCTGGCGACAGTTTCGGCGATCATGCGGATGCGACCTGATATTTATGCTCTGTTAGGCTTAACGAACGGTTAGAGCCCATATCCTGCCCTCCTCCGCTGCTTGCATGACGCTGCGCGCGCCTCTAGCGTGAAGGTCTGATCTCACCGCTGGAATCTCTGAGCCCATGACCGACAGCCCCTCCGCGCGCGCCGCGCAGCTCGCCCACCTTCGCCGCGCCGAACTGGCAAAAGGCGATCCGGTCGCACTACCCTTGACCATGGCGAGCATGTTTCACCTGCCGGGCGATCCGGCGGGCTTCGCGCAGTATGGGCGCTTTTCCAATCCCACCTGGGATGCGGTCGAGAAGATGCTTTCACACCTTGAAGATGCGCCCGCCCTCGGCTTTCCGTCCGGCATGGCTGCGACCGCCGCCGTCTTCTTCAGCCTTCTGGAAAGCGGCGACCGTATCCTGCTGCCTTCCGACGGCTACTACACGACGCGCGTGCTGAGCGAACGCTTCCTGACGCGGCTGGGCATCAGCTACGATACGCGGCCCACAGCCACATTCCTCGACGGCGGCTTCGAAGGCTACAGGCTGGTCTTCGTCGAAACGCCCGCCAACCCCAGCCTCGACATCTGCGACGTCGCCGCCGTGTCGAAGGCCGCACATGCGGCCGGGGCACTGGTCGTGGCAGACAACACGACCATGACGCCCTACGGCCAGCGCCCACTGGAGCTCGGCGCGGATATCGTCGTGGCCGCCGACACCAAGGCCCCCAATGGCCATTCCGATGCTCTGTTCGGCCATGTGGCGAGCCGCGACGCCAAGGTCATGACCGCCGTTTCCGACTGGCGGAAGCTCGCCGGAGGCATACCGGGACCGTTCGAAGCCTGGCTTGTCCATCGCGGCCTGGAAACGCTGCATGTCCGCTTTGAGCGCATGTGCGATACCGCGGAGGTGGTCGCATCGCGCCTTGCGGAGCACAAGGCAGTGAAAGCCGTGCGCTTTCCAGGGCTTGCAGACGATCCTTCCCACAACCTCGCCCGCGTGCAGATGGAACGTTTCGGCTTCCTGATCGGGCTGACGCTGGGCTCTCAGGAGCAAGCGGAGCGCTTCATCGACGAATGCGCCCTGATCCAGCCGGCGACCTCGTTCGGCGGCGTACACACCTCTGCCGAACGCCGCGCGCGCTGGGGTGATGCGGTCGAACCGGGCTTCGTACGGCTGTCGGTCGGTTGCGAGCCGGTCGAGGAACTGTGGACGGCTATCGATGCCGCGCTTGCCCAATAGCCAATGTCTCAAACAGTTCGACGCCCCGCCGGTCGGGCGAAGCGTCGAAGTGAAATGCCAGCCGGCCTGTAAGCCGGGTTCTGTATGGCCGCGCCGCCCGAAGGCGTCGCGACGTGGCGACCATTCGTCTTGGACGGACGTTGCCGCCCGCCTCATGCAACCTACCCGGACGACTGGGCCGGAAACTGCCCGAAGGTTGCCCTTCGCGTCGCCCCTATTCGGTCTTGCTCCCGGTGGGGTTTACCGTGCCGCTCCTGTTGCCAGTCGCGCGGTGGGCTCTTACCCCACCCTTTCACCCTTACCCCGCGTGCGGGGCGGTTTGCTTTCTGTGGCACTTTCCCTGGGGTCGCCCCCGCCGGCCGTTAGCCGGCACCGTGTTTCCCTGGAGCCCGGACTTTCCTCACCTGCGACCTTTCGGTCCCTGCCGGTGCGGCCGCCCGGCCGGCTGGCAGAGCGTATAAAGGGTGCCACCGCTCAAAACGCAAGCCGAAAGCGTGGCCGGCGCGATTATGCGCCGCCGAGGTGCCGCTTGACCTTGGCGCAATAGGCCGCGGAAACCTTGTTCATGCGCTTGGCGCCGTGGCCGGCATTGTAGCGCAGGATGGTGCCACAGGTATCGCCGCCGCCGAGCTGATGAGCCTTTGCCAGATATTTCATGCCGTAGCGGATATTGGTCTCGGGGTCGTAGAGCCCCTTGGCGCTGCCCGAATAGCCCATCATGCGGGCGGTGGCCGGCTTGATCTGCATCAGGCCGATTTCTCCGGCCCGGCCGCGTGCGTTCGGCCGATAGTTGCTCTCGATCCGCACCACCGCATTGGCGAGCGCGACCGGCACGCCATGCTGCGACGCATATTTCGAGATGATCGCGGAATAGCTGCCGCCCTTCACGGCTACCGTGGCCTTGGTGCTGCGCGGAGCCTTGTCTGCCGGGATCGAAGCGGTGGTCGTCTTGTCGACATTGCGGAGCGCCTGCTCCCGCTTCATCGTTTCCTCATAGGTGGCCCGGTTTTCGGCGTGCGCGGCAACATTTGTCAGCCCGGCGGCAAGTGCGACTGCCGCAAAAATCAGTTTCTTCATGCGTTCCAGTTCTTTTGAAATGCCGCTTGTGGGCGCTCGCGGCTGTTTGCGATCAACGGCCGGATCGAAAACGTCACCGGCCGCGGGGGAGAGCCGGGATTTGCAGACCAAGTTCGAGTCAAAAATGACCGCGCGATTCACTTTGCGTAACAGTATATTACAGCAAAGCCTTAATTACCCAGCGTCAGATCGGGCTGGCCGGCAAGGCCTGCAGGAGACGGTGCAGCGTCTCGATGGTCGACTGGTCGGCAACGCCGTCCACCCGCGCAGGGCGGAAATGGCGCTGGAAGGCCTCTACCGCCACTCGCGTCTGCTCGTCGAACAACCCATTGATTTCCAAGCCATATCCGTACAGCGACAGCATCGACTGGAAGGCCTCGACCGGCTCTCCGGAATCGCCCATCGCCAGAAATCGTCCGCCGCGCACGGGCGATGGCTGGACATAGTGACCGATGCCGCATTCGGCGAGCCAGGCCCATGGAAACTGCTCGCCGGGGTCGATCTTCCGGCCCGGCGCAACGTCGGAGTGTGCAAGAATCCGCTCCGGCGGAACCGTCCATCGTGCGCAAATGTCGCGGGCAAGCGCTGCAACCGCCTCGATCTGGGCGTCCGGGAACGGCGGAAATCCCTCGAGCGGGCCTGGATTGACGATCTCGATGCCGATCGAAAACGAGTTCACGTCGGAAACGCCGCGCCATGAACCCCTGCCGGCGTGCCATGCGCGGTCAGTCTCCCGCACCATCTGCACGATGCCCCCGTCCTCATGGACGAGATAGTGGGACGAAACCTCGCTCTCAGGTGCGCAAAGCCACGCCTCGGCCGCGGGACCCGTCGCCATGCCGGTATAGTGCATGATGATGCAGTCCGGCTTGCGCTCGCCAGGCCGCGGCCCGAAGTTGGGCGACACCCGCACCTCGGCACCGGCATGATCGGGGGCGAAGCCGCTCATGTGCGCTGCATGCTCCGCTCGATCGTTTCATAGGCGCCGTTGATCGCGGCAAGGCGGCTGTTCGCGATTGCCAGAAATTCCTCCGGAACCCCGCGCGCGATCAGCCGGTCCGGATGATTGTCCGCCACCATGCGTCGGTATCTGGCGCGCACTTCCTCGAACGGCGCTCCACGTTCGATCCCGAGCACGAGCCAGGGATCCTTTTCGCCCAGAATCGCATGCCGGGAGAGAATGCGCTCAAAATGCTGTTCGTCGATCTCGAAAATCTCCGCCACGCGATGAAGGAACGCCACCTCGCGCTCGTGAACGAAACCGTCGGCCTTGGCGATGTGGAACAGCCCGTCGAGTATGTCCTCGAGCATGGCGCAATTGGGCTGGCCGGACCCGCACAGTCGCGCCATCCGTTCCGCGTAGAGTTCGAAACCGGCCACGTCCTGTTTGGCGAGGTCGAACAGCCGCGCCACGTTGCGCGCCTGGTCCGGCGGAACCTCGAAAATCTGCTGGAATGCGCGCATCTCGGCCTGCGTCACGATGCCGTCTGCCTTGGCCATCTTCGCCGACAGCGCGATCATGGCGATCGAAAAGGCCACTCTCCGGCGCAACTCCGGATCGCCCTCAAATACCGTGCGCACGGCCTCGATCAGGTTCGACAGCGCGTTCGCCGGAACGGTCGAGAGAAATTCGCTTATCCTGGCCCAGATCGACATCCGGGCCTTCTTAAGGTGAATCGGCGGCGTTGACGAGATGGCAGGTGGTCGAAGTTGGACCGGCCGGACAAGAAAAAGGCCGGTCTGAAACCGGCCTTCTTCCTAACTGGAGGCTACGCCGCCTACTCGGTCGGAGCCGGCGCAGGAGCCGGTTCTGCCGGCTGCTCAGGCTGCGCCATCGGCGCCTGTTCCTGCTCGGGCAGGCCCTGCGTGGTGGTGTTGTCCGTATCGCTGCAGGCAGCAAGGCCCATCAGAGCGATGGCGGAAGCGGAAGCGAGGATCAGCTTTTTCATTTCAAATCTCCTTCTTCATTGAGCGCTCGCCCCTCTCTCACATCAGACCGGGCACTCGACATAAAAATGCGCGAGCGGCTATCCGGTTTCGTAACGTTGTGTGACTCTTTGTAAGGCTATTGGCGCCGGTAGAAGCGGCCGAGAATGGCAGGCGTCAGATACATCGGGATCTGATAGCAGCCGATGAACAGCAGGATCGGATCGATCGTCTCCTGCGGCAGCACCGTCAGGAACAATGCAACGTTGCGGTTGCCGGTCACGATCCCTATCGCTGCTGCCCGCCTTTCAAAGCGCGCGCGACGGGCCAGTGTGGCCGCAGCGATCTGCAGCAGGAAGTTCACCGCACATACCAGCGCCAGGACGCCCGCGAATGTCAGCGGCGTCTGACGGATCGCCGGCCCAACCGCCGACATCAATCCGATCACCACAACAGCCATCGCGATCGCCGACAGCCCGTCGATAGACTGTATCGTCCTTTCGCTCGGATTCCGCAGCCAGAATGCGCGCAGCAGGAAGGCCGCACCCGTCGCCGCGATGATCAGCGCCATCAGGCCGCCCGCGGCCGTCAAGACGGCACGCGCCTCGCCGAATGCCGGCGACAGCCAGAAGACGGGCAGCACGGTGAGCGGCAGCAGCGCCGTGCCGACGACGATCTGCCGCAGCGCAGGCGCCGGATCGTTTCCCGTCATGATCGCAAGATTCGGACTGCCGGTCACCGGGGCGGCGGCCAGCATCAGCACGAAGAAGACGGCGAGCGCCGCGCCCGAAAGGCCAAGAACTGCGAAGAGCAGGATAGCCGACAGCGGCAGTATCACCTGGAGCAGCGTTGCAAGACCGACGGAGGCGCCGAGATCGCCCAGCGCGCCGACCGCCTGCCGATGCCCGACACGCAGCGCGGCCAGAAACAACAGGCTCGCGATCATCCCGCCGATCCACGGCCGCATGGCGATCGCAAGGTCCGGAAGCGCGATCCCCACAGCGAGGCCCAGCACCAGCACCAGCCGGCCGTGATGCGCAGCGGCGGCAAGAAATGCGTGCACGGTCGCTACACTCTCAAAGCGATGCGGCGGTACGTGCCGCCTGATCGTAATGCCCCGAAAGCGCACGCAATGTCGCCGCCACGCTCGATATCGCCTTGGGGTCCAGTCCAAGGCCCTTGACGGATTCGATGAGCAATGCCTCCCGCACCGAACGATAGCGGATGCACGCTTCCACGCCCTTGGGTGTGGCACCGACAAGCTTTTCCTTGCCCGAGCGCGTGCTTTTGACCAGTCCCCGCTTTTCCAGCTTCTTGATTGCGTAGATGACGATGTGCGTGTCTTCGATGCCGAGCATGATGCAGAGGTCGGAGAGCCGCTTCGGCCTACCGCGATGGTTGGCCGAATGCAGCACCTGAACGTCGATCGACGTCAGCCCCGGCTCGCCCGCCGCCGTCATGCAGCGCACCATCCAGCGCTCGAAGGCGTTGCCCGCCAGCGTCATGCCGAATTCAAGCTCGGAGAGTGCCGGCAGCGCTCCGTCGGCAAGATGTGCCGACGAGACGATCGGCCCGAAATCGGTTTTCTCCGTCATCGCTCTCCTCCACCAATCTGTATCAGCCTGCGAACATGGTCCTCGGCAACCAAAGCGCGATATCCGGAAAGATTGCGAGAATGACAACCATCATCGCCATCAAAAGGAAGAAGGGCAGCGTCGCACGGGCGATCTCGAACAGATCCCGACCTGTCAGCCCCTGGATAACGAAGAGATTGAAGCCCACCGGAGGCGTGATCTGCGCCATCTCGACGACGATGACGAGATAGATGCCGAACCAGACGAGGTCGAAACCCGCTGCAACGACCAGCGGCATGATCACCGCCGTCGTGAGCACGACCATCGAGATGCCGTCGAGGAAGCAGCCCAGCGCGATGAACAGCAAGGTCAGCGCCGCAAGCAGCATCATCGGCGAAAGGCCGAGTTCGCCGATCCAGGTGGCAAGCTGACGCGGCAGACCGGTGAAGCCCATCGCGGTCGTCAGAACCGCAGCGCCCGCAAGGATGAAGGCGATCATGCAGGACGTGACCGTCGCCGCCATCAGTCCCTCGCGGAAGGTGAGCCAGTTCAATGCTCCCTGCGCGCGGGCGAGTACGAGGCTGAGCGCGACACCGACCACCGCGGCTTCAGTCGGCGATGCAAGACCGCCATAGATCGACCCGATGACGCCGGCAATCAGCAGCACGACGGGAATAAGACTGCGTGCGGCCTTCAGCTTCTGCGGCCAGGGCATGCGATCTTCCGACGGAGGCATCTTGTCCGGGTTCATCGATGCCCAGATCATGACATAGCCCATGAAGAGCACGGCAAGCACGATGCCGGGGATGACGCCGGCCACGAACAGGCGCGCGATCGATTCCTCGACGGCCGCGCCATAGACGATCAGGATAATCGATGGCGGGATGAGAAGACCGAGCGTTCCCGAGCCGGCAAGGCTGCCGATCGCGAGACGATCATTGTAGCCGCGCTTTTCGAGTTCGGGCAGCGAGATCTTGCCGATCGTGGCCGTGGTCGCGGCCGACGAACCGGAGACGGCGGCGAAGACGGCGCAGCCCAGCACGTTCACATGTGCAAGACGCCCCGGCAGCCGCCGGACGAACGGCGAGATGCCGATGAACATGTTCTCGGAGAGTTTGGATCGGAACAGGATTTCGCCCATCCAGATGAACATGGGAAGCGCGGTGAGATCCCACGAAATAGAGGCACTCCAGAACGATGTCGCCAGAACCTGCGCGGCGGGGATCGCGGGCTTCGACGCCAGCGCGACCAGAGCCACGAGGGACAGCGAAAAAGCGATCCACAAGCCGAGCGCGAGCGCGGCCAGCATCACCACGACGAGAAGAATGGAAAGTTCGAAAACACCCATGGCTCAGACCTCCGAACCGCTGTCGAGGAAGTCGCGCTTGCGCCATGCCTTGATCGTGATGTCGAGCACCGCGACCGAGAGCAGCGCCAGGCCGATGGTCATGAGCGCCTGCGGCAGAGCCAGCGGAATCGGTATGAACCCGTAGGAGACGTCGTTGAAGGCCCAGCTTTTCCAGGTGAGCCGGGCGAGCGCCACGGTCATATAGGCGCCGATGATGGCGGCGGCGATCCCGACGATCGCCTCGACGACACGGCGAATACCGGAAGGCATCCGGTCGATGAAAACCCCGACCCGGATATGGCCGCCCACCGTCAACGTGTGCGCGAGAGCGAGAAAGCTCGCACCGGCCAGCAGGAACCCGCAGATTTCCGCAATCGAGCGGATCGTGAAGCCTGTCGGCTGTTGTCCCGCAAGCCTGAGCACGGCATCCACCACACGTGCGGAAACCTGAACGGATACGAGCGCGAAGATCAGGAACAGGCAGATCGCAGCGGCCCATCCAGCACTGCGATAGGTCGAATCGAGGAAACGCCGCATGGGCTCTGGCTCCTTCGGAAAGCAAAGGATCGGACGGCTTTCCGCCGCCCGATCCGGCCAAGCTGCGAAAAATGCCTAGTTGGCGTTGAACGTTTCGAGCAGCGCTTCACCGTCGGCGCCGGCGCTTGCTTTCCAGTCTTCGGTGATGGTCGCACCGATCTCGGCGAAGCCTGCAGCCAGTTCTTCGGAAGGCGTCACGACGGTGATGCCGTTGTCCGCCAGAGCCTTGGTCTTCTCGTCGTTCTCGACTTGGGACATCTCCCAGCCGCGTGTCTCGGCGGTTGCCGAAGCTTCCAGCACCGCTGCCTGGTCTTCCTCGCTCAGGGCGTCGAAGGCCGCCTTGTTGACGATGACCATGTTGCGCGGCAGCCAGGCCTTCGTGTCGTGATAGTGCGTAAGGAAGTCCCAGACCTTGGAATCGACGCCGGTGGACGGCGACGTGATCATGGCCTCGACGCGGCCGGTGGCGAATGCCGTCGCGACGTCGGACGCTTCGATCTGCGTCGGAACCATGTTGGCGAGTTCCGCAACGCGTTCGGTGCCGAGATTGTAGGCGCGGAATTTCAGCCCTTCGAGATCACCCATCGCGGTGACCTCTTTCTTGGAATAGATGCCCTGCGAAGGCCATGCCACCGAGAACAGAAGCTGCAGTCCCTGCTCTTCAAGCAGCTTTTCCATATAGGGGCGCTGCGCATCGTAGAGCTTCTTCGACAGTTCGTAGCTCGACGCCAGGAACGGCACGGAATCGACGCCGAAAATGGGGTTTTCATTCTCCAGGCGCGATACGAGCAGTTCGCCGATCGGCACGATGCCGTCGCGGACGGACGTCTTGATGTCGGGGTGCTTGATCAGCGACTGGTTGGTGTGGAGCGTGATCGTGAGATTGCCCCCGGTCTTCTCGGCGACCTCTTCGGCAAACTGCGCGATGTTCCTGGTGTGGAAATTGCCGTCCGGATACGGCGTCGGCATGTCCCAGGCGGTCTGCGCGAAGGCTGCGCTGGTGACGAAGAGACCGCCGGCCAGAAGGCCGGCCGCGAGCGGTGCACGGTATTTCATGTCGTTCCCCTTTTTCATCGTAATGCTTCGACTTCTGTGTCCGGAGCATGCCGCGTTTCTCCGGCAGATGCCAACGTTGACAGTTTATCGAGAAATCGTCAATAAGTTTTGACGCTGGGGCATCCGAACGTCGGACCCCGCCAGAGGGAGACAAGAAAAAATGGCCGGCAAATGGGACTTCTGGATCGACCGCGGCGGCACCTTCACCGACATCATCGGCAGGGATCCCGACGGCGAGCTCCACCCGCTGAAACTCCTCTCGGAGAACCCAGAAGCCTATAGCGACGCGGCGATCGCCGGCATCCGCAGGCTTCTCGACGTTACAGCCGACGCGCCGATCCCCTCCGATGCGATCGGCGACATCAAGATGGGCACGACGGTCGCCACCAACGCACTGCTGGAGCGCAAGGGCGACCGTGTGCTGCTGCTCATCACGAAGGGGTTCCGCGACGCTCTACGGATCGCCTACCAGGCCCGCCCCGACATCTTCGCCAAGGAGATCATCCTTCCCGAGCAGCTCTACGAACGCGTGATCGAGGTCGACGAGCGCGTGCGCGCCGACGGAACCGTCGAGATGGCGTTCGACGCGGAGCATATCCGCGACGCGGTGAGCCAGGCCAGGGCCGACGGCATCGATGCCGTGGCCATCGTCTTCATGCACGCATGGAAATATCCCGAGCATGAGGAAATGGCGGCAAACCTCTGCGAAGAATCGGGTTTCTCGCAAATATCCGTCTCCAACCGCGTCTCGCCGCTGGTCAAGCTGGTGGGGCGCGGCGACACCGCCGTGGTCGACGCCTATCTCTCGCCGATCCTGTCGCGCTACGTCCGTCAGGTCGCGGACGAATTGGGAATCTCCCAAGAACGGGCGGAGCCCGCAAGCGCGACTGCGCGTCGGCCGTTGTCGGCCGCCCCTGCGGAGGCCAGCGACCCCGGACTTGATCCGTGGGAGCGCGCGGCCGCGAGCCCAAGGTTGATGTTCATGATGTCGTCGGGTGGCCTGACCGCCGCAGACATGTTCCAGGGCAAGGACGCGCTTCTGTCCGGCCCGGCCGGCGGCGTTGTCGGCATGGTGGAGACGGCGCGACTTGCCGGCTTCGGCAAGGTCATCGGCTTCGACATGGGCGGCACCTCGACCGACGTTGCCCACTATGATGGCGAATATGAGCGCGCGTTCGACACCGAGGTGGCCGGCGTGCGCGTCCGCGCGCCGATGATGCGCATCCACACCGTGGCCGCCGGCGGCGGCTCGGTCCTGCACTACGAGGCGGGGCGCTTCCAGACGGGTCCGGATTCGGCAGGCGCCAATCCCGGCCCGGCATGCTACCGGCGCGGCGGCCCGCTGGCCGTCACCGACGCCAACGTCATGCTGGGCAAGCTCCAGCCCGATTTCTTCCCGGCTATCTTCGGTCCCGAACAGGACCAGCCGCTGGACACCGAGACCGTGCGCGCGAAATTCGCGGCGATGGCAGGAAACATAGGCGATGGCCGCGCACCAGAAGCGGTTGCCGAAGGCTTCGTGACGATCGCCGTGGAGAACATGGCCAACGCCATCAAGAAGATCTCCGTCCAGCGCGGCTACGACGTCACCGAATATCTGCTCAACTGCTTCGGCGGCGCGGGCGGCCAGCACGCCTGCCTTGTCGCCGACGCACTTGGCATGGAGGCCGTGCTGATCCACCCGTTCTCCGGCCTGCTCTCGGCCTACGGCATCGGTCTCTCGGCCATCTTTGCCTCGCGCCAACAGGCCTTGCTGGCACCGCTGGCAGACAGTTCGCTTACGGAAATCGAGGCCACCATCGCCCATCTGCGCGAGGCGGTAGCCGGGGAGCTTTCTGTCCAAGGTGTTCCGGCTGACAAGATCGGCTGGAAACCGGTGCTTCAGGTGCGCTACGACGGCACCGACACCGCCCTGCCCGTCACCTTCGATACGGGTTCGATCGTCGATGCCCGCGCGGCATTCGAGGCTGCCCACAAGGCCCAGTTCGGCTTCATCTACGACGACAAGCCGGCGGTCGTGGAATCTGTCAGCCTGGAAGGCGTGGATACCCGCGGCACCGGCCGCGACGAGCGCGACGCCGAAACCCACGACATCGACCTGAAAGCCGGCGACACGCGCAAGGTCTTCTTCGAGGGCGAATGGCACGACACCGCCGTCCACCGGCGGGAAAACCTCAAGCCGGGCAACCGCCTCGCCGGCCCTGCTTTGCTGATCGAAAGCCACCAGACCATCGTGATCGAACCGGGCTGGCAGGCGGAGGTTACGGCCAAGAACCACATATTGCTGCGCCGTGTCGAAAAGAAGCGCCGTTCGGCGGCCCTTGGCACGGCCGCCGATCCGGTCATGCTCGAGGTCTTCAACAACCTGTTCATGTCGATCGCCGAGCAGATGGGCGTGACGCTGCAGAACACCGCCTATTCCGTCAACATCAAGGAACGGCTGGACTTCTCCTGCGCCGTCTTCGACCGCACCGGTGCATTGGTCGCCAACGCCCCGCACATGCCGGTGCATCTGGGTTCCATGGACCGCTCGGTCGAGACGATCATCCGGCTCAACGAGGGCGACATCCATCCGGGCGACGTCTTCGCGCTGAATGCGCCCTACAATGGCGGCACCCACCTGCCCGACATAACGGTGGTCACGCCTGTCTTCGACGACGCCGGCAAGGAAATCCTCTTCTATGCGGCCTCTCGCGGTCATCATGCGGATGTGGGCGGCACCGCGCCCGGCTCGATGACGCCGCTTGCCACCACCGTGGACGAGGAAGGCGTGCTGTTCGACAATTTCCGCCTTGTCGAACGCGGACGCTTCCGCGAGGCGGAGCTTCACACGCTTCTGACCGA
>JAEWFU010000291.1 GCA_023388675.1 Pseudomonadota bacterium
GAGACGGCGGGCTTCGTCCGCTTCATCCTGCGAGAACTCCAATACCCGACGACGGCGCTCGACATCATCTACCATGGCGTATTCGAGCCCGTTCACAAGCTTCTTTGCCGCTTCTGGGCGACGGCGACCGGCGAGGAAGCCGAAAGCGATGACGTCAAGATCGCCGTCTTCACCATGATCGGCCAGCTCGTCTATTTCCGGATCGGCCGCGAGGCGGTCATGCGCCGTCTGAACTGGGCGGAGCTTGGTCCGGACGAAACCCGAAAGATCACCGAAGCGGTCGCGATCAACATCAAGGCCGCCATCGCCGCGCGCCGGAGCATGTCATGAGCTTTCTCTGCGCAGTGCCATTTGCAACGTGGCTTCTTGCCGCCTGCGCCCAGCCCTCGACGCTGGCTGTGGGCTACGTCGAGGGCGAATATGTGCTGCTGGCCCCGATCGAAACCGCGCAGATCATTTCGCAGGACGTGCGGCGTGGGGATCGCGTAGAACCCGGACAGGTGCTCGCCACGCTCGAAAGCGACGACGCACGCATCGCGGTCGCCGAGGCAGAAGCTGCCCTTGCCCAGGCGCAGGCCCAGCTTGCCGACCTGAAGCTCGGCAAGCGCGCGGAAGAAATGGCCGTGCTGGAAGCCGCGCTGCGGGCAGCCAAAGCCCAGGCGGCGGAGGCGCGCCGGGTCGTCGAGCGCACGGGCGACCTGCGCCAACGGGGCATCGCGACCCAGGCCGATCTCGACCGCGACGAGACCGCGCTCGAACAGGCGGAAGCCGCCGTCGGCCAGGCCGAGGCCAATCTCGAGGTGGCACGCCTGCCCGCACGCGAGGAGACGATACGCGCAGCCGAGGGCGCGGTCCGTCGTGCCGAGGCGGTGCTGGAACAGACCCGGTGGAAGCTCGAAAAACGCACGCTGGTTGCACCGGTCGCCGGTCGCGTCGACGATGTCATCAGGACTCCGGGGGATACGGCTGGGCCGGCCGCACCGGTCTTCTCGCTGCTTCCCGAAGGTGGGGTCAAACTCAAGCTCTACGTGCCGGAGCCGGACTTCTCGTCGATCGAGATCGGCGGCCTGCTTTCGGTCCGCTGCGATGGATGCACGGACGACCTGACAGCCCGCGTCAGCTACGTCTCGCCGGAGCCGGAGTTCACGCCGCCGGTAATCTATTCGCTCGAAACCCGGCAGAAGCTGGTCCATCTGGTCGAGGCGAAGCCCGAGGGCGACGCGCGCAGCCTGAAGCCCGGCCAGATCGTCGACGTGGATCTTGCGCCGTGAATGCTGTCGAGGTCAGGGGACTGGTCAAGCGCTTCGGCGACAAGACGGTCGTCGACCATGTCTCGATGTCCATCCGCGAAGGCGAGATCGTCGGCTTCCTCGGTCCGAACGGATCGGGCAAGACGACGACGATCCGGCTGATGTGCGGCCTGCTGACGCCGGATGAGGGCGAAGGGCAGGTACTCGGATTCGACCTCGTCACAGATACGCTGAAGATCAAGCGCGAGGTCGGATACATGACGCAGAAATTCTCGTTCTACGAGGATCTGACGATCGCCGAGAACCTCGAATTCGTCGCGCGGCTGTATCAGTTGAAACCGGTGAGCGAGCACGTCGACCGGACGCTGGAAGAGCTGGGGCTGAGTTCGCGGCGCCACCAGCTCGCTGGCACCCTGTCGGGTGGCTGGAAACAGCGTCTGGCGCTTGCCGCCTGCATCATGCACCGGCCGAAGCTGCTTCTGCTCGACGAGCCCACCGCCGGCGTCGATCCCAAGGCGCGACGCGACTTCTGGGACGAGATCCACCGGCTGGCGGCTGGCGGGCTGACCGTTCTTGTCTCCACCCACTACATGGACGAAGCCGAACGCTGTCATCGCATCAGCTATATCGCCTATGGCAGGATGCTGGCGACGGGAACCGTGGATGAAGTCGTGCGCGACGCCGGTCTCACCACCTTCGTGGTGCGTGGGCCCGACGTCCATCGGCTGGCGAAGGATGTTTCATCCTTGCCCGGCGTCGAGCAGGCCGCGCCCTTCGGCACGACCCTGCATGTCGTGGGCAGCGATGCGGCAAAGCTAGAGGCGTCGCTTGCCGAATTCACCAAAGAGCGGCAGGACATCTCGTTCGAGCGCGGCGAAACGAGCCTGGAGGATGTCTTCATCCAGTTCATGGGCGACGCGCGGGACAACATGCAATGAGCGGCCGGTTTTCGTTCCGCCGGCTGGGCGCGCTGCTGATGAAGGAGTTCATCCAGATGCGGCGCGACCGCATCACCTTCGCGATGATGCTCGGCGTGCCGCTGATACAGCTCCTTCTCTTCGGCTACGCGATCAACTCGGATCCGAAACAGCTTCCGGCAGCGCTGGTGGTTGTCAGCCAGGATCATTACACGCGTGCCATGGTTTCGGCGCTGGAGACGACCGGCTACTACCGCTTCGACCATGTCACATCGAGTGCGGCGGAAGCGGAATCGCTGATCGCGTCCGGCGCGGTGGTCTTCGTGGTCACGATCCCGTCCGATTTCGCCCGGCGCGTCGATCGCGGCGACAGCCCCCAAATCCTCATCGAAGCCGACGCGACGGACCCGTCGGTCGCCAGCGGCGCGATCTCCACGCTCGGCACGGTGGCGAACGAAGCGCTGCTGCGCGAACGTGGAATGCAGACTGCCGCGGCACAAGATGCCGCCAACCGGCTCGATGTGATCGTGCATCGCCGCTACAATCCCGAAGGCGTGTCCCAATACAACATCGTTCCCGGCCTGCTAGGCGTGATCCTGCAGATGACGATGGTGATGATGACCTCCATCGCGCTGACGCGCGAGATCGAGCGCGGGACGATGGAGAACCTGCTGGCCATGCCGGCGAGCCCGTTCGAGATCATGATCGGCAAGGTGCTGCCCTATCTCGTCGTCGGCTCGGTGCAGGTTGTGGTGGTGTTGTCGGCGGCAAAGCTGCTGTTCGACGTCCCTTTCGTCGGAGGCATCAGCCTGCTTCTCGCAGCCGTCCTGATATTCGTGCTGGCGCTGGTGCTGCTCGGCTATTTCATCTCGACGGTCGCGCGGACGCAAATGCAGGCGCTTCAGCTCACCTTCTTCTTCTTCCTGCCGTCGATCATGCTGTCGGGTTTCATGTTCCCGTTTCGCGGCATGCCGCAATGGGCGCAGTGGATCGGCGAGTTTTTCCCGCTCACCCACTTCCTGCGCGTCATCCGGGCGGTGATGCTGAAGGGCGCAAATCTTTCGGAGGTAACGACGGAAATTGTCGTTCTCTGCCTGTTCATACTGGCTTATGGCGGCATTGCGCTCGCCCGCTTCCGTCGGACCCTCGACTGAGCGGACATGCGGCCACCGCCATTAGACGGTGGCCGCAGCCGGATCAGGCAAAGAATAGGAGGGTCGCCAGGATGAAGACCGGCACCAGCACCGCGACCGACCACAGCATGTAGCCGAAGAAGCTCGGCATCGCGATGCCCTGGCTGCGCGCAATCGCGTAGACCATGAAGTTGGGGGCGTTGCCGATATAGGTGAGCGCGCCCATGTAGACGGCGCCTGCCGAGATCGCAGTCAGCGTCGGCGCGAGAACCGTCATCAGCTCCTGGGGGTTCCCGCCCGCCATCTCGAAGAAGACGAGATAGGTCGGGGCGTTGTCGAGGAAGCCGGACAAGGCGCCCGTGAGCCAGAAATAGGCGACCTCATTGGGTTCTCCGGCCGCTCCGGTGACCAGCGAGACGAGCGGCGCGAAGGCTCCGTCGAGGCCGGCCTGCAGAATCGCGATGACCGGGATGATGCAGATGAAGATGCCGGCGAACAGCTTCGCCACTTCACGGATCGGCTCCCAGTTAAAGCCGTTGGCATCACGGAATTCCTGGCGCGACACGGCAAGCGATACGAGGGCGAGAACCACTATGATGGCATCGCGAAGGAGGTTCTGCAGCTCCAGTTCGATCCCGTGCACGGTGAAGATGATGCCCGGGTCCCAGATGCCCGACATCAGGATCGCAGCGATCACACCGCCCAGCAGCGGCGCATTGACCAGACCGCGGATGCGTACGCGGGAATCCGGCGTCGGATCAAAGACGCGCGGCTCCATCTTCTCGCGTCGATGCAGCATCGTGTCGAGCAGGTAGAAGATGACGAGCAACGTCGCGACGATGAAGCACGCGGACGGCAGCATGTGCGTCGTGGTCCAGAAGAAGTCGACGCCGCGCAGGAAACCGAGGAAAAGCGGGGGGTCACCCAGCGGCGTCAGCGAGCCGCCGATGTTTGAGACCAAGAAGATGAAGAAGATGATGACGTGGGCGTTGTGCTTGCGGCCGTCATTGGCGCGGATGATCGGCCGGATGAGGATCATCGACGCACCGGTGGTGCCGACGATGGAGGCCATGAGCGCGCCGATCAGCAGCAGGCCGGTATTGACCAGCGGCGTACCGTGGATGTTGCCGGCAACCAGAATGCCGCCCGAGATCGTGAACAGGGCGAACAGCAGGATGATGAACGACATGTATTCCAGCAGCATCGTGTGCAGCACCGATTCGAGTGCCGTGCTGAAGCCGAATCCCATGACCAGCGGCACCACCACCAGCGCCGCCCAGAAAGCGGCGATCTTGCCGTAGTGATGTTCCCAGAAATGCGGAAAGAACAACGGGCCGGTCGCGATCGAAAGCAGGATACCGGCGAATGGTATGGCCCACAGGAGAGACATGGAATCGCCCGGCAAGCCATGCTCGGCAGCGGCGTAAGCGCTTTCAGGAACGATCAGCCCACCCGCAACAAGCACGGCCACCCACACCACAAATCGCATCGACTCCCCTCTCCAGTTCGCGTCCTGTCGGCCCCGTCTTAACCGGCAGGTCCCCTCCCGAGAAGCGGAATCGTACGGAATGCGCCGAATTGAAGCATTTTCCCGCGGCGATCAGCACCCTTTGCCTTTGGCCGCGAAAGCATTAAGAAGCGGCTGAACAGGCAATTTTCTGGAGAGCCAGCGATGACATCCGTCATAACGGTCCCCCCGCTCGTCACCGTCTTCGGCGGCTCGGGTTTCCTCGGTCGCCACGTCGTTCGCGCGCTGGCCCGGCGCGGCTACCGCGTGCGGGTCGCGGTTCGCAATCCCAATCTCGCCGGCCACCTCCAGCCGCTCGGCAATGTCGGCCAGATCCAGGCGGTCCAGGCCAATCTGCGGGTGCGCTGGTCGATAGACCGCGCGGTGCAGGGCGCCGACCATGTCATCAATCTTGTCGGCATCCTGTTCGAAAGCGGGCGACAGAGCTTCGATGCAGTGCAGGATTTCGGCGCGCGTGCCGTCGCCGAGGCCGCACGCGCCGAGGGTGCGAAGCTCACCCACGTTTCGGCGATCGGCGCCGATGTCGAATCGACCGCGGGCTATGCGCAGACCAAGGCGCGCGGCGAGCAGGCGGTGCTTGAAACGATGCCAGACGCGGTGATCTTCCGTCCATCGATCATGTTCGGACCCGAGGACGGCTTCTTCAACCGCTTTGCCGCGATGGCACGGCTTTCGCCTGCCTTGCCGCTGATCGGCGGAGGCCATACGAAATTCCAGCCGGTCTACGTTGCCGACGTCGCCGAAGCGATCGCGCGCTCGGTCGAAGGCAAGGTCGAGGGTGGCCGCATCTACGAGCTTGGCGGCCCCGAAACGATGACCTTCAAGCAGTGCATGGAGAAGATGCTCGAGGTGATCGAGCGCAAGCGCATGCTGGTGTCGGTGCCCTGGGGCCTTGCGCGGCTGCAGGGCTCGCTGCTCGGCCTCCTGCCCAACCCGCTGCTGACGCGCGACCAGGTCGAGATGCTGCGCACCGACAACGTCGTTTCGCAGACCGCGGAGCAGGAAGGCCGGACCTTCGCGGCACTTGGCATAAAGCCGCAGGCAATGGACGCGATCCTGCCATCCTATCTCTGGCAGTACCGGCCGGCCGGCCAGTTCACGCAGTCAAACGCCGCCTGAGCGGCAGCTTGGACACGCTCGCCGCCGCCCTGCCGGAAGGTATCGGCACCGCAGCGGCGGCAGTGCTCGTCGTCGCTTCGTTCTTCACCTCGGCCCTGACGGCTGCGTTCGGGCTCGGCGGCGGCATCGCGATGCTGGCGCTGCTTGGCATCTTCGTGCCCGTGGCCGCCCTGATTCCCGTGCATGGCGCTGTGCAGCTCGGTTCCAATACGGGCCGCGCCTGGCACCAGCGGGCCTATGTGCGGACGGACATTTTCGGACCCTTTCTCGCGGGGTCGCTGCTTGGCGCCGCAGCCGGCGCGGCAGTTGTGGTGCAGCTTCCCGATGCGATCCTGAAGGTCGTGCTCGGGCTCTTCATCATCGCCGTCACGTGGGCGAAGATACCGGGTTTCGACAGGCTCGGCCGCGCCGGGCTTGCGATCGGCAGCGCCGTCACCGCGCTCGCCACTATGTTCGTGGGCGCTACCGGTCCGCTGCTTTCCGCATTCTTCGCGCAAATCCTGCCGGACGACCGCAAGGCTCTGGTCGCGACCCATGCCGCCGGCATGACGATCCAGCACTTTCTGAAGGTGGTGGTATTCGGCTTCGCGGGTTTCGCGTTCGCGCGATGGGTGCCGCTGATCGCCGCCATGGTGGCGTCCGGCTATCTCGGCACCATCTATGGCAGTGCCTGGCTCGAGAGGCTGCCCGAGGAAACTTTCCGGCGCTGGTTCCGGATCGGCATCACGCTGCTGGCCGCCGACATGATCCGGCGCGGCCTGCTTTCCGGCTAGCCCCAGATCAGCAGCGCGACCAGCCCGACCGTCCCCACCAGCAGCCGCCAGTAGGCAAAGGGCGCATAACCGCGCCGCGAGACGAAATCGAGCAGCTTGCGCACCACCAGGACGGCTGCGACGAAGGCGAACAGGAAACCCGTCGCGATAATGGGCAGGTCGTTGACCGACAGGATGTCACGGTTCTTGTAGAGATCGTAGACGAAGGCGCCGGCCATGGTGGGCATGGCTAGGAAGAACGAGAACTCGGCGGCAGAACGCTTGTCCGCGCCGAGCAGCAGCGCGCCGACGATCGTCGCACCCGAGCGCGAGGTGCCGGGAATCATCGCAAGGCACTGGAAAAGGCCGATCCGGAAATAGACCGAAAGCGGAAACTCCGAAGCCTCGGTATATTTCGGCCTGATCGCCCAGCGATCGACCCAAAGCAGGATGAAGCCGCCGATGATCAGCGTGATGCAGATCAGCATCGGGCTTTCGAACAGCACTTCCTTGATGAAGCTGTGCGCCAGCGCGCCAATTACGGCAGCGGGCAGAAAGGCGATCAGTATGCCGAGAACGAAAGTCTGCGTGGCGCGATCGGACGGAAGCTTGATGAGCATGTCCCACAATCGCGCGAAATAGACCGAGAGAATCGCCAGGATCGCGCCGAGCTGGATGACCACCTCGAACACCTTGCCGGTCGACTGGAAGCCCATGAAATGGCCGGCGAGAAGGATGTGACCGGTCGATGAGACGGGGATGAACTCGGTCAGGCCTTCCAGGATGCCGAGGATAGCGGCCCCGACGATCGTCTGTTCGCTCATGTCTGCTCCGGCAGTTTGTGCGCCGCTTGCTTGTCAGGAAATGGATGAGCGCCTATAGGACGAGACCGCCTCGCGCCCGACTCAGGAACGGGTTCGAGACTTAGACCCGCTGCCCTAAAAAGGCCAGACCATTCCTGTTTGCCGGTGCCATGCTGACTCTGTTCCATCATCCGCTCTTTCCCGCTTGCCGGTTCGTCCGCCTTTCCTTCGGAGAGTACGGAGAGGAGCTGGCGCTGATCGAGGAGAAGCCCTGGCTGCGGCGCAAGGAATTCCTGACGCTCAATCCCGCCGCCACACTTCCCGTGCTGCTGGCCGAAGGCGACGAACCCATCGTCGGCGCCACGGTGATCGCCGAGTATGTCGACGAGACCCGAGGCGTGCTCAAGCGCGACAAGCGGCTCTTTGTCGAAGACCCTCTGGCGCGTGCGGAAATCCGCAGGCTGGTCGACTGGTATCTGGTCAAGGCGGAGGCGGACGTTGCCCGTCACCTGGTGCGCGAGCGCGTATTGAAGCCGGTTATGGCCAGCGAACATGGCGGCGGTTCACCCGATTCGGGGGCGATCCGCGCTGCGCGCGCCAATGTCCGTCAGCACATGAAATACACCAACTGGCTGGCCGGCACGCGCAACTGGCTGGCCGGCACGCGCCTGACCTATGCCGACATGGCGGCGGCGGCAACGTTGTCCGTGCTCGACTATCTCGGCGAAATCTCCTGGTCGGACTACCCGGCGGCCAAGGACTGGTATTCGCGCATGAAGTCGCGTCCGTCGTTCCGGCCACTTCTGGCCGACCGTGTGCGCAGCCTTTCGCCGGTTTCGCACTACGCCGACCTCGATTTCTGATGACGGCCGGCCTGAAACCAGTCTCAAAAGACCGGCTTCGGGACTTTCTGAACCTCGAAGCGA
>JAEWFU010000292.1 GCA_023388675.1 Pseudomonadota bacterium
GAACAAAGCAAGAACTTTTTCTGCTGCAGTGCAGCACTGGTGTTAGCCGGCGCTTTCCGCTATGCCGATAAAATGCTGTCCGTCCTGATCGAGACGCGGAACCACGAGGATGCGCTGGCGCGCACGCTCGCCTCGCTTGTCGGCGGTGCCGTGGAAGGCGTCGTGCGCGAGGTGATCGTCTGTGACGGCGGCTCGTCGGACCGCACCCACACCGTCGCTGACCATGCCGGTTGCAGCTATCTGGCCGGTGCCGATGCGCTGTCCGGCATCAGGCAGGCGCGCAGCGAATGGATACTGATTCTGGAGCCGGGCGCGCGGCTGCTTGAAGGATGGATGGACGCCGTTCTCAGTCACGCGGAAGTGGCCGCCGGCGCGGCCCGCTTCACCCGCGCCCGCCAGTCGAGGCAACCGTTTCTCACACGCGTCTTTTCAGCACGCAGGCCCTTGGCCGATGGCTTGATGATCACCAAGCGTCAGGCCCTGTCGCTCGCGCGAACGGACGGTTCGGCGATCGCGCGCGCGGTGTCCGCACGGCGGCTGCCTGCAGAAATCGTTGTAGCGGGCCCGGCCGCGTCTGCCGATTGCGGCCGGGTTTCTGCCTGACTTTCTAATTTACATGGCGCCGACGCTGAACGGCAGCGCGTAGGCGGTGTTGTCTGGACGCATGCCCGGCGTGTCGACGTCGGTCGAGCCCTCGCCGAAATCATACGTACCGTTGCCATTGGTCTCGTAGTGGATCATGGCCACATAATCGGTGCCATCCATCGCGCCCCCCTCGACTTCGACCGATACATTCTCGGTAGTGCCGGCCATCACGGCCGTGTGTCCGATGGAAGCCGGAATGACGGCCTCGCCGTTCTGGACCGCATGGATAACGACGTATCCGTCCTTGTCGATGCGAACCGAGGGAAAGACGATCGCCCCGTTTTCGATCTTTGCGCCGTCAACGTCGATGTTGAGATGATCCGCAAGCGCGACGCCCGCGCTCGATGCGGCAATGGCGACTGCGGCGGCAATGGTGGCTGTCCTGAACATCTGAAACTCCTTTTTTCAGCTTGACCGACGAAGCGGTCCTGAGGAGTTACGAGAGACGGCCGATAGAAGTTTCAGCGCTTCTGTCCGCCGCGTTTCAGATGCTCGTCCAGCCGGGGCATGATCTCCACGAAGTTGCACGGCATATGGCGGTAGTCGAGCTGCGCCTTCAGGATATGGTCCCACGCGTCGCGGCAGGCTCCCGGCGAGCCGGGCAATACGAACACGAAAGTGGCCTCGACCATGCCGCCGGTCGCCCGCGACTGGATCGTCGACGTGCCGATCTTATCGTAGGAGATGCGATGGAAGACCTCGGAGAAGCCGTCCATGCGCTTCTCGAAGATGGGTTCCAGCGCTTCCGGCGTCACGTCGCGGCCGGTGAAGCCGGTGCCGCCGGTGGTGACGACCACGTCGACGGTGTCGTCCTTCGCCCAGCGGCGTACGATGGAGCGGATCGCCTCCACGTCATCCTTCACGATGTCGCGTGCGGCGAGCCGGTGGCCCGCCGCCTCGATCCGTTCCACCAGCGTCTGCCCGGATTTGTCGTCGTCAAGCGTGCGCGTGTCGGAGACGGTCAGCACCGCGATGCCGACGGGCAGGAAGGGTCGGTTCTCGTCAATACGCGACATCGGCATGTGCCCTTTCGATCGTCCTCGTCGCCGTGACGTACCACGCGGGATGCCGCGCGGCGATCGCCGATGCGGCTGCCTGTGCTTCCCCGGTTGACGCGAAGAGCCCGAAGCACGTCGCCCCGGAACCCGACATGCGCGCCAGCGACGCGCCGTTGGCGATAAGCGCCGACAATGTCACGTCAATCGCTGGCGCAAGCTCCCGGGCCGGCGCTTCCAGGTCGTTGCGCGTATCGGCCAGCCAGGACGACAATCCGCCCGGCCCCGGCAACGCCGGCAATGGCGGGTTCTCACGACTGGCGAGCGCGCGGAAGATCGCTGGCGTCGACACCGCGATGCCGGGGTTGGCCAGCACCATATGAAGCGGCGGAAAGCCCTCGATCGTCTCGATCTCTTCGCCGATCCCGCGTGCTACAAGCGTCCGTGCATGCAGGCACATCGGCAAATCCGCGCCCAGCGGCAGAGCCGCTGACGCAAGCCCATCCGTGGAAAGGTCGAGGCTCCACAACCGCACCAGCGCCCGCAGCGTCGCTGCTGCATCGCTCGAACCGCCGCCGATGCCGGACGCCACAGGCAGGTTCTTTTCCAGCGTTATCGCGACCGGCGGCAGGTCGCCGCATATGCCTCGCAGCAGGTCGCGCGCCCTCAGTACGAGGTTGTCCGCCTCGTCCCGCAACGGCGCGGCAAACGAGCCTTCGATGGAGAAACTGTCGTGCTGTGCCGCCGCGACGGTGATCCGGTCGCCTGCTTCGGTAAATGCCACCAGCGTGTCGAGCAGGTGATACCCGTCAGCCCGGCGTCCGGTGACATGCAGCGCAAGGTTTACCTTGGCCGGCGCGTGCTCGACGATTTCCGCTGGCATGGGACGGACGGTCAGTCCTTCAGGAGGTGATATTCGCCGGTCTTGGGATCTTTCACCAGCGTGCCCTGCGTGCCGGTGCGCCGTTCCGCCTCGGCGCGCCGCGCCTTCGCGGTCAGCCGCTCCGCCTCGCGGATGAAGGAGCGGTAGCCGACATAGGCGACGATGCCGAGCGCTGCGAAGAAGATAAGCTGGGGCATTGTCCGGTCTCCTCCCGGATTGGGATGCTAAGGGTCACGGTGCCAGTACGGACCCAATTCTAGTGCCTTTTCCCGCTTCGTCAAAGACCGAAGCGGCTCCAAAGGGCGCGTTCTTCCGCCGCATCGAAAAGCCCATCGGCCGCCGAAGCCGCGATCCCGCTAGCCTGGGAGCTGAATACACCGAGCCTGCGACCAAACAGCCCGCGCGGCATCGATACGAGCTGCAGCCGCGTCTTCTGTCCATATCGCTGCTTGAGAAACGAGCGCATGTCGCCCAGCGCGTCGACGAGACCCAGCTCCAGGCCCTTCTTGCCGGTCCAGAACATGCCGGTGAACAGGTCGGAGTCGTCGCTAAGCTTGGCGCCGCGCCGTTCCTTGACGAGATCGATGAAGGTGTCGTGGATTTCGAGCTGAAGCGCCTTCAGACGTTCCACGTCTTCCTTCTTCTCCGGGCTGAAAGGGTCGAGGATCGACTTGTTGCGCCCGGCAGTGTGCACGCGGCGTTCGACGCCGATCTTCTTGATCATCTCCTGGAAGCCGAAACCGGCCGATACCACGCCGATGGAGCCGACGATGGAGGAGGGGTCCGCGATGATCTCGTCGCCGGCCACCGCGATCATGTAGCCGCCGGAGGCCGCGACATCCTCGACGAAGACGATCACCCGCTTGTTCTTTTCCTCGGCAAGGTCGCGAATGCGCCGGAAGATCAGGCGCGACTGGACCGGAGAGCCGCCGGGAGAATTGATGGAGATCGCGACCGCGGGCGCTTCCTTCATCGCGAACGCCTTCTCGATCAACCCGGCTGTCGAGGCCAGCGACAAGGATGGCCGGAACTGGTTGCCGCCCGTCATGATCGCGCCATGCAGGCGGATGACGGGAATGGTGATGGCGCCGGAGCGCATGGAGCGGGGAAGAAGGCGGCTGAAAAGTCGTCTCAAAGGGCGGGTCTCCACTGATAGTGGTGGATGTAGGCATTTGCGGCGCCCACGCAATATGGGACGCAGCGCCTTTGCGCATTCAGTCGCCGAAAAGTGTTGCCCGGCCGTTGTTGATCGCGTCCGTGTGGGGTGAGAAACGATTGCCGGTCGGGTCGTGTACGACGAGAGCCGGCATCAACGTCAGCCCGGCGCGCGAGCTGCGAAAGCCGCGAACGACGATGCGTATTGCCGGCTCATGCGCGCGCGGATGAATGGGCAGGACCTGCGCGCCGCCGAACCGCCTCTGCATGGCGGCCAGGATTTCCGGCAGCGAGCCCGGTCGCGCGATGACGGAAATACCGCCGCGCGGGCGTACAATTGCTGCGGCCGTGCGCAGCCAGCGCTCGAACAGGCCCTCTTCCATCACATGAGCCGAGCGGCGCAGCGCATCGGGCGAGGGGCGGTCGGCGGCGGCGTTGAAAGGGGGGTTCATCAGCGCGAAATCGAACGCCCCGTCGGCGAGGCCGGCCGCAATCCGCGCTTTGCCGGTGAGTGTCACGTCAGCTTCGATCACCGACGCGCGGTCGCGCAGCGCCGCATTCGCCTCATGGACGATCGAACGCCGCGCATAACCGGCCATCTCAGGATCGCGCTCCACCAGTGCGACGGTAGCACCGCCGCAGCGTGCGGCAACCGCAAGCCCTGCCGCGCCGGCACCGGCCCCGAGATCGGCCAGCCGGCCCTTGAACGAACCCGGCACGCTTGCCGCGAGCATCATCGCATCCATGCCGGCACGGTGGCCACGCTGCGGCTGCACCAGATGGAACGCGCCGCGGTGGAAGCCGTCCAGCGTGGAATCGTCACTGGCAGTGGTTACGGCGGATGCCGTCATCGTTCGCCCAGTTCACCCGCAATGCCTGCTTCTTCCAGCAGCCGGCGGGCATCGTCAAGGTCGTCGTCGGAAACCATGATGCGACGCGGCAGGATGCCAAGCGAGCCTTCAATGACGCTCATGTTCTGGTCTGCGACGAAACAGGCGAGCCCGGCATCGCGCAGCAGCGCTTCCACGAAGGAGATCAGCACGGGCTCGTTAGTGCGCATCAGTTCGATCATGGCGGCGAGGCTTTCAGGTTGCAGCGCGAAAGTAAACGACAAACCGCGCCAATTCGCCACTTGCCGCGCAACATGCGCCTGCCTAGAGTCGCGCAAGAAAGTTACGGGCGGCGGGTCGCGCTCAAGGGAGTTTCATGTGGTGGGTGTCGTAGTCAATCTGGGGAGCGGCAAGCAAGAGAACGCTTCCATCGAGGCGCTGATCGCGCTGACGCGCGCGGATATGGGCCGCGTCAACGAGCTCATCCTGTCGAAGGCCGGTTCAGACGTCGAGATGATCCCGGAGGTCGCAAACCATCTGATCTCATCCGGTGGCAAGCGCCTTCGGCCCATGCTCACCCTCGCGGCTGCGCAGATGTTCGGCTATCAGGGCGATGGCCACATCAAGCTGGCGACCAGTGTCGAATTCATGCACACCGCGACCCTGCTGCACGACGATGTTGTCGACGAGAGCGACATGCGGCGCGGCAAGCGCACCGCCCGCATGATCTGGGGCAACCAGGCGAGCGTGCTCGTCGGTGACTTCCTGCTCGGCCAGGCCTTCCGCATGATGGTCGAGGTCGGCTCGCTCGATGCGCTGGACATTCTCTCCTCCGCTGCGTCGATCATCGCCGAGGGCGAGGTGATGCAGCTCGGCGTGGCAAAGAACCTGGAGACCACCGAGGACGACTATCTCGCCGTCATCAAGGCGAAGACGGCCGCGCTGTTCTCGGCAGCCGCCGAAGTCGGGCCGATCGTGGCCGGAGCGTCGAAGACCGACCGCGCGGCGCTGCGTTCCTACGGCATCAATCTCGGCCTCGCTTTCCAGCTCATCGACGATGCGCTCGACTATGGCGGCGATTCCAAGAACCTCGGCAAGAATGTCGGCGACGACTTCCGTGAGGGCAAGGTGACGCTGCCCGTCATCCACAGCTACCGGCGCGGTTCGGCTGAGGAGCGGGAATTCTGGAAGGCGGCGATCGAGAACGACCGAACCGACGACGAATCGCTCGATCGTGCGCGCGGCCTGATGACGAAGCACGGTGCGATCGGCGACACCATCGGCCGGGCACGCCACTTCGGCGAAATCGCCCGCGACGCGCTCGCACCGCTCAAGCAGACGCCGCAAAAGCAGGCGATGCTCGACGTGATCGACTTCTGCATCAGCCGCGTAAGCTGAAGGGTTTAGGCCCTGCCACGTTCTGCCTGTCCTGATCGTGAAGCAAGGCGGATTGAACCCCGACCGCAAAAAGGCCATGCTTTGTGCCTTCAACGTCTGGCATGCTCGCCGTGTCGGGCGCGGCGGACCGACAGGAAGGGAACCAATGCGGCTTAGGACTGGACGCTGGATTTTGGCTGCGGGATTGGCAGCCGGCATCGCGACGGGCAATGCTTGGGCAGCGCCGGAAACGGACGAAACGGTATCGATTAAAACGCTGTCGGGTGCCTATCTTGCAGCGCGGGTTGCCGAGACTGACAACGATCTCGCATCGGCCATCAACTATTATCGCCGCGCCATCTCGTTCGACGCGGATAACCAGACCCTGCAGCAGAGCCTGATGCTCGGCCTGATTTCGGAAGGCAGCTTCGACGAGGCGCTGCCCTATGCCGAAAAGCTGAAGGAAGTGCCCGAGGTCGAGCGCTTTTCGCGCCTTGCGCTCGCTGTGGACGCGATCCGTGGCGAACGTTACGCCGAAGCCGAAACCTGGCTCAAGCTGACGCTCGAATCGGACCTCGACAGGTTGATCACCGGCTTGATGACTGCCTGGGCGAAGCTTGGCGCTGGTGATGGTGCCGGCGCGCTCGCATTCGTCGACCAGCTTTCCGGCCCCGAATGGTATGACCTTTTCATCGGCTATCATCGCGCTTTGATCGCTGAGCGGGCAGGCGAGACGGAGACCGCGCGTACGGCCTTCGAGGCGACGCAGACCAATGTCTCGGGTGGTGGCGCGGCGCCGGAAGTCTTCCTGCGCAGCCTGGAGGCCTATGCGGGGTTCCTGGCGCGCGAGGGCGAAAACGACAAGGCGCTGGAAGTGCTTTCCAATGCCGAGGAGTTTGCGCCGGGCCGCGTTACGATCCAGGCATTGCGCGGCTCCATCGAGAGCGGCGAAGAGGCCGCACCTCTGGTGCCGGATGCGCAGGCGGGTGCCGCCGAAGCGCTGCTCAACCTCGCAACGGCCCTGAACCGGAGCGGCGGCGAATCCTTCGTGCGGCTTTACCTGCAATACGCGGTGGCGCTGCGGCCGGACAGCGACGCGATCCTTGTCCAGCTCGCCGGCATCGCCGAGCAGCAGAGCAATGCCGAAGCGGCCATCGCAAATTATGAGAAAGTCCCGGCATCATCGCCGATGCGGCGCATCGCCGAGTTGCAGCTCGGCCTCAACCTCGCCGATCTGGAGCGTTTCGACGAGGCCGAAGGGCATCTGAAGGCCGCGCTCGCCGAAGACGAGAACGACATGCGGGCCTATCTCGCGCTGGGCGGGGTCTATGCACGGCAGGAGAAATACCGGGACGCCGCCAACCTCTACGACCAGGCGGTCGCGCGCATGGGCGAGCCGACACGCGCCGAATGGAACATCTTCTACCAGCGCGGCATCGCCTATGAGCGTCTGAAGGAATGGGACAAGGCCGAGCCCAATTTCCACAAGGCGCTGGAACTCTATCCGGACCAGCCGCAGGCGCTGAACTATCTCGGCTATTCCTGGGTCGACATGAACATCAATCTCGACGAGGGGCTGGAGATGATCCAGCGCGCCGTCGAATTGCGGCCGAGCGACGGCTACATCGTCGACTCGCTGGGCTGGGCCTTCTACCGGCTCGGCCGTTTCGAGGATGCCGCGCGTGAACTCGAGCGCGCCGTGGGCCTGATGCCGGCCGATCCGATCCTCAACGACCATCTCGGCGATGCCTACTGGCGTGTCGGCCGCAAGCTTGAAGCTACTTTCCAGTGGCGTCACGCGCTCGCGCTGGAGCCGGATGACGAGGTTAAAGCCGATGCCGAGCGCAAGCTGGCCGAAGGCATGCCGCCGGTCGAACAGCGGGCCGAAGCGGATGAGCCTTCTGAAGAAACGCTGCCCGCGAACATGGTGCCGCTGCCCGACGGCGCGGACGAGCGCAGCGCCGACGAACCTCAGGTCGAGACCGTATCCGCCGACCGCATGATTCATGTCGTTTTGCCCGGCCAGTCGCTCTGGTCGATC
>JAEWFU010000372.1 GCA_023388675.1 Pseudomonadota bacterium
AACCTGATCACCGCTGGCCCGACGCTCGATGCGATCGCCGCAGCCGAGCCGGGCGCGGTCAAACACATGAACGAGGATCACGCCGATGCGATCGCGCGCTACGCCATCCACTTCGGCAAGGTGCGCGAGCCCGCCGACTGGACCATGACAGGTATTGACGCGGACGGCTTCGATCTCGCTGCCAGCGACCGCTTGCTGCGGATTTTTTTCGCAAAGCCCCTCGTCGATGCACAGGACATGCACAAGACGCTTGTCGCCATGGCCATCGAGGCTCGCCAGGCGCTGTCGACCAGGGGGCCAGATTGAAGCAACCGGTGCGCAATGATGAAACTGTCTCATAAACGCTTGTTATCTCGGCAGTTTGCGCTACGTTAGGTTGCAGGCAGGTACTAACTGGGCCGATTTGCAACCTGCCTTTCGTTCGACGTTGTCGCCCCACATCGTCGTCGAAAGATGCGGCAACGGGGATACGATGGTTTCTGATCAGCTTGTCGACAACGCCGACATGGTTGCCGAGTTTCTGTCTGCTATCGGCAACGGAAAACGGCTGGCGATCATGTGCCACCTCCTGAGCGGCGAGATGTCGGTTGGTGAAATCGCGGAAAAGGTAGACCTGAGCCAGTCCGCGCTTTCACAGCACCTGGCCAAGCTTCGCGCGATGGGCCTTGTGGAGACGCGCCGCGAGCGGCAGATGATCTTCTATTCCTGCTCCTCGACAAAGGTGCGCGAGGTTCTGGTGACGCTCGACGGCATCTTCGGTGCACGGGCGGCGGCGGAGTAGGATTGCCACTGCGCTGACCCGAGTCTACTTCTGCCGGATCCCCTCGAGAATCCGGGAGAGCCACCTTGGTGCAAGGTCTCAGCCACATCACCTTCATCGTCCGCGACCTCGACCGCATGGAGACGATCCTGTCGACCGTTCTCGGCGCGCGTAAGGTCTACGATTCCGGCAACGACACCTTCTCCTTGTCCCGCGAGCGCTTCTTTCTGGTAGGCGATGGCGACAATGCCGTGTGGATCGCAACGATGGAAGGCGAGCCGCTTCCATCGCGAACCTACAATCACGTAGCCTTCAAGATCGATGACGCCGACTACGATGCCTGCCTCGACCATGTGAAAGCTCAAGGCCTCGAGACGCGCGAGGGCCGATCGAGGGTCCCGGGCGAAGGCCGTTCGATCTATTTCTACGATGACGACAACCACATGTTCGAGCTGCACACCGGCACGCTGGACGAACGCCTGAAGCGTTATGCGCAGGGCAAAGGAGACGCCACGTGAACCAGGGCAGACCGGACGCGACAGGCGTGATCCGCATCGAAAGCCCCGACGATCCGCGCATTGCCGGTTACCACGCCATCCGCGAGCGCGACCTTGTCGGCCGCGAGGGCCGTTTCATCGCCGAAGGCAAGGTGGTGCTGAACGTGCTGTTTTCGGCGTGCCGGTTCGAGGTCGAATCGACGCTGATCCTGGAGCAGCGTCTTCCCGGCATGGCCGAAACGCTGGCGCTGGCTCCCGCCGCGATGCCGGTCTACGTCGCCTCGCAGTCCGTCATGGATACCATCGCGGGCTTCCACATTCATCGCGGCGTGCTGGCGCTTGGCCGCTGCCGCGAAGAGGATGATCCGGAGGAGGTGCTTGCCGCCCTGCCCGCCGATGCGCTGGTCGTCGCACTTGTCGGCATCTCCAACCACGACAATATGGGCGCGATCTTCCGTAATGCCGCCGCCTTCGAGGCCGACGCCGTCCTGCTCGATCCAAGCTGCTGCGATCCGCTCTACCGCAAGGCGATCCGCGTTTCGGTGGGCGCGGCGCTCAAGGTGCCCTTTGCGCGGATTTCCGGCGAGGCGGCGCTGGTCGACCTGCTTGCCCGCCGCGGATTCCGCCAGTTCGCGCTCTCGCCGTCCGGCACCCGCACCATCGACACCTTGAAGCGGGAAGGCCGCACCGCGCTTTACCTGGGCACCGAAGGTGCCGGCCTGCCGCCCGCCCTGATGGGCCGGATGGAGACGGTGCGTATTCCGATGTCGCGAGGCTTCGACAGCCTCAATGTCGCCGCTGCCTCGTCCGTCGCGCTCCATCGGTTGTGGCGCGAACGGTAACATAACCCGTCAGCGCGGCGTAGCGGCGGCTTTCTGCAGCGCCCGGATGCGCTCGGCGAGGCTCGGCGCGCCGCTCTTGCTCTCACCGGTGTCGGCCGCCAGCGCCTTGCTTATCGGCGAATCCGGCTCGTCCAGCATTGCCGTCAGGTTGACCACTTCCGCCGCCAGGTCGTTGATCTGTTCGCGCAGCACGGCGTTCTCGCGCCGCTCTTCGGCCCAACCGTCGGAATTGGCTCGTTCCACGCTGTCTAGCGAAGCCCGCAGCTTCCTGTTCTCCCGCGTCAGCACCGTAAGGCGCTCCTCCAGCCGGTTGCGGTCGCTCTCCAGCTTTGCCGTCGCCTTTTCAACGTCGCCGCCAGTCGCACCCGCAAGCAATGTCGAGAGCCGCCCTGTCAGCTCCGCCACTTCGGCCTCGAGCTTCGCACGCTGCTCCTGTTCGTCTGCCAGTGCCTGCTGCAGGTCGTGCTCGGTCGCCCCGCCGCCCTTGATCTGCTCGCGCAGCCGCGCCAGTTCCCGCTCCCGCCGCTCGAGCTTGTCGTCGCGGTCCGAAAGCGTGCTGGTCAGGCGCTCGACCTTCTTTTCGAGCGCGGTATGTTTTTTCTGCTCCTCGCGCAGCGCTTCGCGTGCGGCCTTGTGTTCGGCCACCACCTCGCGCACCCGCCTGTCGGCTTCCTTGCGCTCATTGCGCAAGGTCGCGACATCGTCTGTCAGCTTCTCCAGCTTCGATTCCTGCGCCACGATCTCGATCTGGCGGCTCGACGCGCTGAAACTCGCCTCGTCATACATG
>JAEWFU010000382.1 GCA_023388675.1 Pseudomonadota bacterium
GGCGCCAGGTTGCGGAAGGACGGGTGCGCGTGGTGGCCGGCGCGCGCTCGGCGCTGTTTCTGCCGTTCAACGATCTCGGGCTGATCGTCGTCGACGAGGAGCACGACCCTGCCTACAAGCAGGAGGATCGTGTCTATTACTCGGCGCGCGACATGGCCGTGGTGCGCGGCCATATCGGGGGCTTTCCCGTAGTGCTGGCATCCGCAACGCCGGCCGTGGAAAGCCGCGTCAATGCCGATCAGGGGCGATACGAGCGCGTCGTGCTGCCGGCCCGTTTCGCCGAGGCCGCGATGCCCGACCTGCGCGCGATCGACATGCGGCGAAGCCCGCCGGCGCGCGGCGGTTTCCTGTCGCCGGTGCTGTTGGGCGAGGTGGAAAAGACGGTCGCGCGCGGCGAACAGGCGCTGCTCTTCCTCAACCGGCGCGGCTATGCGCCGTTGACGCTGTGCCGCGTCTGCGGACACCGCTTCCAGTGCCCAAGCTGTTCGAGCTGGCTGGTGGAGCACCGGTTTCGCGGGCAGCTCGTCTGCCACCATTGCGCCCATACCGAGCCGCGGCCGGAGGCCTGCCCCTCATGCGGCGCGCTCGATCATCTGGTCGCATGCGGGCCGGGCGTGGAGCGGATCGCCGAGGAGGTGGTGGGACGCTTCCCCGATGCGCGCACCATCGTGCTGTCGTCCGACATGCTGGGCGGCGTCAAGCGGCTGCGGCTCGAACTGGAGGCCATCGCCAAGGGCGAGGCCGACATCGTCATCGGCACCCAGCTCGTCGCCAAGGGGCACAATTTCCCGAACATGACGCTGGTGGGCGTGGTGGATGCGGATCTCGGCCTTGCAAACGGCGATCCGCGCGCCGCCGAGCGCACCTTCCAGCTCCTGAGCCAGGTGACCGGCCGCGCAGGCCGGACAGGGCGCAAGAGCCTCGGCTTGATCCAGACCTACCAGCCGGCGCATCCGGTGATGCAGGCGCTCGTCTCGGGCGATGCCGAATCGTTCTACGAGCGCGAGATCGCGGAACGCGAGCGCGCCGGCCTGCCGCCATTCGGACGTCTTGCGGCGATCATCATCAGTGCTGCGACCCGCGCCGAAGCCGAAAGCCACGGCAGGGCGTTGCGCCGCGCGGCGCCGACAGCGGCCGACATCTCGGTGCTGGGACCGGCCGAGGCACCGCTCGCGCTGGTGGCAGGCCGCCACCGCTTCCGCCTGCTGATTCACGGCGAAAGGCGTTCAGACATGCAAGGCTTCGTCCGCGCGATGGTGGCGGCGGAAAGGCCGCGCGGTTCGGTGCGCGTGTCGGTCGACATCGATCCGCAGAGCTTCTTGTGAGGAAAGTGCCGGGACATGCGCGCCGGCATCGCGCACTCCTGCGCGACAGGGATCGCACCATTCGCTAATGTCGCATCGCGATTCGATTTGAGGGGATGATCATGGAATTCGCGTTTCCGTGGCCGGTGAGCCAGGGCGAATGGCTGGCCTGGTCGGCGGCGGCCGTCACGTTGGTGTTCGGTCTGTTGATGCTGTTCGCGCCCGGCCTCACGCTCAAGGCGCTGCGCCTGCAGACGATTCCCGAGCATCCGGAGGCCCTGTCCGAGGCGCGGGCGACGATGTCGGGCTTCTATCTCGGCAGCGGTCTCGCCTGCATCCTGCTTGCCCAGCCGCTGCTCTATCTGTCGCTCGGCCTGTGCTGGGGGCTGACCGCGTTCGGCCGTATCATCTCCATGCTCTCCGACGACGGCAACACGATCTATAACTGGCTGTGGCTGGCGATCGAAATCGCGCTCGCGGGGCTGGCGCTGTCGTTCGCGGTCGGGTTCATCGCCTGATTCCGCGCAAGGGCTGCGCCTTCGTTCCGGCACTGCGACAAAACTGCCGCAAATCCTTACCTTTCGCCTTGTTGCGAGTCGGGAAAGCCTGTGCTAGACGGCAAGCGACTTTCGGCAGGGGGATGCGGCAAGCCCATAGTTCCGGCTGAGAAATTTCAACAAGGTCAAAGATTTAGCCAGAGTCCGACGCTCCAGCGGAAAATCTTCTGATCTGTCAGGCAGAGAGAAAAGACGGTCCGTGGCACAGTCTGGCTCGATGATCTCCGGAGTGGCCGAACGCTATGCGGGTTCGCTCCATGAACTGGCTTCCCAAGCCAACTCCGTGGCCAAGGTCGAATCCGAGCTTTCGCGCTTCGAAACGCTGATCGAAGGCAGCGCCGATCTGCGGCGGCTGATAGAGAGCCCGGTGTTCTCGGCCGAAGACCAGCTCAAGGCGATCTCCGCAATCGTGGACAAGGCCAAGATCACCGGCCTCACCGGCAATTTCCTGCGCGTGGTTGCGCGCAATCGCCGTCTCTTCGCCGTTCCCGGCATGATCCGCGCGTTCCGCCGCATCGCGGCCGAGGCGCGCGGCGAGGTCGCCGCCGAGGTTGCCTCGGCGCATGAACTCACCGCCGCACAGCGTTCCGAACTGACCGCCGCGCTCAAGACGGTCGCCGGCAAGGACGTTGCGGTGAACCTGACGGTGGATCCCACCCTTCTCGGCGGCATGGTGGTCAAGATGGGCTCGCGCCAGATCGACACGTCGCTCAAAACCAAACTCGCTTCGCTTAAGCTCGCACTGAAAGAGGTCGGCTGATGGATATCCGCGCCGCGGAAATTTCCGCAATTCTCAAGGACCAGATCAAGAATTTCGGCAAGGAAGCCGAGGTTTCCGAGGTCGGTCAGGTTCTCTCCGTCGGTGACGGCATCGCCCGCGTCTACGGCCTCGACAATGTCCAGGCCGGCGAGATGGTCGAATTCCCCGGCGGCATCCGCGGCATGGCGCTGAACCTCGAGGCCGACAATGTCGGCGTCGTCATCTTCGGCAACGACCGCGACATTAAAGAGGGCGACACCGTCAAGCGCACCGGCGCCATCGTGGACGTGCCGGTCGGTCCGGAGCTGCTCGGCCGCGTGGTCGACGCGCTCGGCAACCCGATCGACGGCAAGGGCCCGATCAAGGCCAAGGAGCGCCGCCGCGTCGACGTCAAGGCGCCCGGCATCATCCCGCGCAAGTCGGTGCATGAGCCGATGTCGACCGGCCTCAAGGCCATCGACGCCCTGATCCCGGTCGGCCGCGGCCAGCGCGAGCTGGTCATCGGCGACCGCCAGACCGGCAAGACCGCGATCATTCTCGACACTTTCCTCAATCAGAAGCCGCTCAACGACGGCGACGACGAGAGCCAGAAGCTCTATTGCGTCTATGTCGCGGTCGGCCAGAAGCGCTCCACCGTCGCGCAGCTCGTGAAGGTGCTGGAGGAGCGCGGCGCGCTCGAATATTCGATCGTCATCGCCGCGACCGCTTCCGACCCGGCGCCGCTGCAGTACATCGCGCCGT
>JAEWFU010000387.1 GCA_023388675.1 Pseudomonadota bacterium
TACCGCTGCTGCTCGTCATCATCATGCTGTTCCGCGACACGCTGCGCGCGACCTTCGGCCCGGAGACCGGTATCTTCCTGCTGATCGTCTTCGTCATCGGCATCACGAGCTGGATGCAGACGGCCCGCATCGTGCGCGGCGCGGTATTGTCGGTGAAGGAACAGGAATTCGTCGTCGCCGCCAAGTCGATCGGCACGCGCGAGCGGCGCATCGTCACGCGCCACATCCTGCCCAACGTGCTGTCGCCGATCATGGTATCGGCCACGCTGGGCATCGCGACCGCCATCATCACCGAATCGGCGCTCTCCTTCCTCGGCCTCGGCTTCCCCTCCGACTACCCGACCTGGGGCCGCCTCCTCTACGACGGCGTCAACTTCATGGCGATCAACCCGTCTCGCGTCATCTGGCCGGGCCTCGCGATCTCGCTGACCGTGCTGTCGATCAACTATATCGGCGACGGCCTGCGCGACGCGCTCGACCCCCGCATCCGCGGCCGGTGATCCGAGGGCCATCATCCCGGCCGACCGGAGCGCAGGCTATCCGGGATGATGGTAGGAAGGTTCCGATCCGGTCGTCAGCGTTAGCGATTGGCGGCAACATCCATGAAGGCGTCATCCCGGCCGACCGAGCGAAGCGAGGAAGAGCCGGGACCCATTGGCGGCAAGATCGTGGAGCGCGGCCCGGCTCAGGATTGGCGCCTATCCGTACTCCCGCAAAATCGTGAAGCGGCCGGTTCCCACGCTGGCGCGCGTCATCACCGCCGCGAGAACCCGCCACCCGGCCGTGCTGCTCAATGGATCCCGGCTCGGCGGTCGCTCCGCTCCCTTGGCCGGGATGACGGCAGGGAGGTTGCGGCCCAGACCTTCCGCGTTGGCGGCTGGCGGGTGTTGGCAACTGGCGGGTAGCACCAGCGTCGACGATTGGCGGAAAACCCTCACGCAGGCGTCATCCCGGCCGACCGAGCGAAGCGAGGAAGAGCCGGGACCCATTGGCCCGAAAACCGTCTGGCGCGGCCCGGTTCAGAAGCTGGCGCTTGTGAGCACTACCGCACTTCACCCGCGCCGCATTCTCTGCGGAGACCGGCCGCCCCGCTCAATGGGTCCCGGCTCGGCGGTCGCTGACGCTCCCTTGGCCGGGATGACGGCGGGAAAGTTGCGACTCCATCCTCCGTAGTGGCGGGAAACATCCATGCAGGCGTCATCCCGGCCGACCGAGCGAAGCGAGGAAGAGCCGGGACCCATTGGCCCGAAAATCGTCTGGCGCGGCCCAGTCCTCATTCTGGTGTACGAAAGCGTCGACCTTCAGCGATCCCACTGCGGCGAGAAGCCGTAATCGCAGATCCGCACCCCCTTGCCGCGCAGTGCGGAGATCGCCGCCATCTCCTCATCCGCAAGCGCGAAGTCAAAGATTGCGGCGTTCTCGGCCAGCCGTTCCGGCCTGCTGGTGCGCGGAATCGCCACCATGCCCTCCTGCTGGACGTGCCAGCGCAGCACCACCTGCCCCGGCGTCTTGCCGTGCCGTTCGGCGGCGGCGGTCACGGCAGGTTCGGCAAACAACGCCCCACCCCGCGCCAGCGGACAGTAGGCGACCATCGCCATGCCGGCCTCCCGGCACGCGGCATACACCTTGCGCTGGTCCAGATAAGGGTGGCTCTCCACCTGGTTGGCGACCAGCGGCGCCTCCGACAGCTCCAGCGCCTGCGCCAGAAGTGCTGTCGGAAAATTCGAGACGCCGATATGCCGCGCCAGCCCGTCGGCCCTGCAGCGGTTCAGTGCCGCAACCGTATCGGCCAGCGGGATTTCAGGGTTCGGCCAGTGGATCAGCAGCAGGTCGACCGCATCCAGCCCCAGCCGGCTCAGGCTCGCCTCGGCGGAGCGACGCAGGTCGTCGGGCGCCAGGTCCGTCCACCAGACCTTGGTGGTGACGAACACCGAATCGCGAGGCACACCCGACGCGCGCAGGCCCGCGCCCACCGCCTCCTCGTTGCCGTAGGAGGCTGCGGTATCGACATGCCGGTAGCCGACCTCCAGCGCCTTCTCGACAAGCTCCGAGCAGGCGCGCCCCTCGAGCGTCCAGGTTCCCAGTCCCAGAGCCGGTATGGCAGCGCCGTTCGCTTCCACGCTGTGCATGGCGGTGTTCCTTTCGTGCTTGGCGAGCCGCGCGTCTTTCGTGCTATCGGTTGAAGCGGCGGCGGATAGAGTCGAGATAAGGGAAAGCTAGTGCAGCGATCGGCAAAGGACAAATCTCGCCTCGAAGCAATCGATCTCGCGCGCGGCCTGGCGCTGGTTGCCATGGCGATCTACCACTTCGCGTGGGATCTCGAATTTTTCGGCTATGCGCCGCCCGGTATGACAGCCGAGGGTGGCTGGCGGCTCTTTGCCCGTTCGATCGCGTCGTCATTCCTGTTCCTGGTCGGCGTCAGCCTCTTCCTGGCGCATGCGCGCGGCTTTCGTCGCGGCCCGTTCCTGAAAAGGCTGGCGATGGTAGCCGGCGCGGCCGCGGCCATCTCGCTGATCACCTGGCTGGCGGTGCCCGGCGGTTTCATCTTCTTCGGCATCCTGCACCAGATCGCGCTTGCAAGCGTGCTCGGCCTCGCCTTCATGCGCGCGCCTGCCTGGGTCGCGATCGTCGTCGCGATCGCGGTCGTCGCCGCTCCGCATTTCCTGCGCTCGACATTCTTCGATCACCCGGCTCTATGGTGGGTCGGGCTGTCGAGCGTGAATCCGCGTTCGAACGATTATGTGCCGCTGTTCCCGTGGTTCGCGGCCGTGCTTTTCGGCATCGCCGCAGCGAAGCTCGCAACCGCCGCAGGTCTTTTCCAGCGCCTCGGGCAACTTTCCCTGCATGAATGGACGCGTCCGCTGCAGTTCGCCGGCCGTCACAGCCTTGCGGTCTATCTCATTCACCAACCGGTGCTGATCGCCTGCGTATGGCTGTTCTCGCTCGTCGCGCCGCCGACGCAGACGGCGCCCGACGTCGCTTTCACGCGCGCCTGCACCGCCCAGTGCGAGGAAGCGCGCGGGCAGGAGTTCTGCGCCCTCTACTGCGTCTGCGTGCTGGAGGGGCTCGAGGCTGAAAATCGGCTTGAAGAACTCGACAGCCAGTCGGTGAGCGAGGAGACCGAGCAGCGCTTGCAGGAAATCGTGCAGGAGTGCAGTTTTCAGACGGAGTTCGCAGTGCCCGGGGAGGAATAACCGTGACCACCGTCGAAAAACGTCCCAACACGCTGCCATGGCCGCCGATCGTCTACATCGCTGCGGTCGCGGCAGCCATCGTCCTGCACTGGCTCCTGCCCCTGCCCTGGATTCCTCGCCCACTTTCGGAGCTGCTCTTCGCGGTCGGCTGGCTCGTGGTCGGCGCGGCTTTGGCGGTCGAATTCTCGGCAATGCGGACGATGGCGCGCGCCAAAACCACGATCATGCCCCATCGCGGCTCCGACCACCTCGTTACCAGCGGCCCGTTTTCCTTCACCCGCAACCCGATCTATCTCGGCAACACGATGCTGATGATCGGCATCGGCCTCATCGCAGGCATCGTCTGGTTCGTCCTGCTCGCACCGGTCGCGGCCTTCGTCACGCAGAAGCTCGCCATCGAGCGCGAGGAACAGCACCTCGAAATCCGCTTCGGCAAGAAATACCGCGACTACGCGAAGAAGGTCCGCCGCTGGATTTGACCGAAGGAGGCTCCTTGACGTCGGCCGGACGCCTCCCCCACCGTCATCCCGGCCAAGGGAGCGCAGCGACCGCAGAGCCGGGACCCATTGAGCAGCGCGGCCGTCCTCCGCAGGGAACACAGCGCCGGTGAAGCGCGGCAAAGCTTTCATTCACAAGGACGAGAACCGGGCCGCCCTCCACGATCTTGCGACCAATGGGTCCCGGCTCTCGCTCCGCTCGGCCGGGATGGCGCCCCCATCGACGGTTCCTCCCAATCGCCAACGCTGAAGCCTGGATCGAGATCTCCCCGCCGTCATCCCGGCCAAGGGAGCGCAGCGGCCGCAGAGCCGGGATCCATTGAGCAGCGCGGCCGTCCTCCACTGCTAGTGTAGCGTTGATGACGCGCGGCAGCGTCCTTTACAACGCGCGCCGCCGTTCCCCGATCAGGTATTGACGCCCAGTTCCACCAGTCGCTCGACGCAGGCTTCCTCGGCATTGTCGAGCTCGGAGAGCGTGTCTTCAAGGTCGCGCCGCTTCTGGCGCAGTTCCTCGCGCTTTTCCTCGATGCGCTTGATCATCAGCTTGAGCTGGCCGACCTCGCCCGGCGGTTCCCGATAGATCTGGATGATCTCGCGGATCTCGTTGATGGAGAAGCCAAGCCGCTTGCCGCGCATGATCTGCCGGATGAGATGGCGGTCGGAGGGTCGGAAAAGCCGTGTGCGCCCCCGGCGCACCGGCGCGATCAGCCCCTCGTCCTCGTAGAACCGCAGCGTACGAGTGGAGATGTCGAACTCGCGGGTCAGCTCGGTGATCGTATAATATTCCCGCATCGGCGCGGCCGTCCTGTCATGAAACTGTTACAGGATTTGGCACGGCATTTACGTAAAAGTCAATTGCAGGCAGACCAACGGCGTCACAAGAGCCCGAACCACCAGGTCGCCAGCCCCAGGAAGGCGAAGAAACCGACGACGTCCGTCGTCGTGGTGACGAACACGGCCGAGGCCACCGCCGGGTCGGCACCGAAGCGGTCGAGAAGCAGCGGAATCAGTATGCCGGCCAGCGCCGCCGTCAGCATGTTGACCACCATCGCGACCGCGATGATGCCGCCGAGGTCAGGATCGGAAAACCAGAAGCCGGCTACGAGCCCGATCAGCGTGGCGAAGATCGCACCGTTGAGCAGCCCGACGCCGATCTCGCGGCGGATGATGCGGCCGGCATTGTAGATGTCGAGGTCCTTCGTTGCGAGTGCGCGCACGGTGACCGTCATGGTTTGCGAACCGGCATTGCCGCCCATGCCGGCTACGATCGGCATCAGGATGGCAAGGGCCACGATCTGCTGGATCGTGGCTTCGAACAGACCGATAATCGAAGCGGCAAGAAAGGCCATCACGAGATTGACGAGCAACCAGGGAACGCGCGAGCGGGAGGCTGCCAGCACCCGGTCGGACAGCTCTTCGTCGCCGACGCCGCCGAGGCGCATCAGATC
>JAEWFU010000412.1 GCA_023388675.1 Pseudomonadota bacterium
CTGAAAGATCGCGACGCGCTTTGGCCCAGACAGCATAGCAAACAAACGCCCGCCACGAAGGGCGGGCGTAAGCGAACGGTCCGGACTGGAGACGAAACGGACCGAGTCGTCTCGCGAGCTCTATTCGAGATAGCCAGCCGGATCGACGGGCGCGGAGTCCTTGCGCACCTCGAAGTGCAGCTTCGGCGTATCCGCGGAACCGCTCATGCCGGCCTTGGCGATCTCCTCGCCCCTGCGCACCTTCTGGCCGCGCTGGACGTTGATCTCGCTGGCATGGCCATAGACGGTCACCAGGCCGTTTTCGTGGCGCACCAGCACGGTGTTGCCGAATTCCTTCAGCCCGTCGCCGGCATAGATGACGACGCCGTTCTCGGCTGCGCGCACGGAAGTGCCCGTCGGCACGGCGATGTCGATGCCGTCGTTCTTCTTGCCGCCCGACGCGCCGCCGAAGCCTGAGATGACACGACCGCGCGCCGGCCAGCGCATGCGCGAGATGCCCGTTGCATCCGGCGCGCTGCTGGTATCCAGCGAGGCCTGCTGTATGACCTTTTCGGCCTGCTGCGCCTGCTTGGGCGGCGTGTAGGCCGCTACGGGTTCGGGCGCGGACGGCTTGACGGTTCCGGTCGTGGTCCGGTCGGTGCGCGGTGCCTGTGCAACCTGTACCGCAGCGCCGGCAGCCGGGATCGTCAACGTCTGGCCGATGCGGATCAGGCCGCTGGAAAGGCCGTTGGCCTGCTTCAACGCTTCGGTGCTGACGCCGGTCCGGCGTGCGATCGCATTGAGCGTGTCGCCCGACGCAACCGTATAGCTGCGGCCGTTCGCAGCGCCCTGCTGCGTGTTGTTGGCTGCCGTCTGCGTACCCGGCTGCTCTTCCTTGAGCTTCGGCTGCTGCGGCAGCACTGCCAGCCGCTCGGCGGGCGCGTTGCCGGGAACAGGCACGCGATCGGCCGGGGCGTCGAAGCGCGTACCCGTCGAGGACCGGGCGTCTGCCACGTTGCGGTTGGCGTCGGGTGCGCTGACCGGCGCCTTCGCCGAATGCACATAGGTCGGGATGATGACCTGCTGGCCTGCCGCGAGCGCATCGGCGCTCGAAAGACCATTGGCCTTGAGAATCGCATCGACGGGCACGCCGAAACGGCGCGACAGATTGTAGACGGTTTCGCCCTGGCGGACAGGCACCTGCGTGCCCCCTGCCCGCGACCAGCCGCCATCATTGTCGCGCGATGCGATCTCGGGCTGGCTTGGAGCGGCGGGAACCGGCTGGGCCGCCTGCACCACAGGCGGCTGGGCGGCAGGCGGCGCGGCCTGGGCTGCCGGTTGCGGCGCCGGCAATGTCGAGCCGGTGACCGACGTGTCGAGGCTGGCGCGCTGGACGACAGGCTGCGGAGCCGGTGCTGCCGGCGCGGCATAGGTCGGCTGCTGTTGCTGCCAGGAGTTGTGCATCGGCGTCGCGGCGACCTGCGCGGCACCGCTGCGAACATCCCCTTCCGGACGTGGCGCCCGCCCGAAGCGGTTCAGAATGCCGCCGCCCCGTGCCGGCGCGATCGAAGCGGTGTATGTCTGGTCAAGCTGCGCCGCATCGCCAGGATAAGGCTGGTTGACGGGCGCAATTTGCTGCTGGCGAGCCGATCCGGTGAGGATCGAATCCTGAAAACGGCTGACGTCGGAACTGCAGCCCGCCGCCGTACCGCCAATGAGAAGCACCGCAGCGCCACGCGCCAGAGTGCGCCGATATGTGCCTGAAACTCCGATACGCATCAAACCAACCCGCGATACTCGATACCAAAGACTGGCATGATTAAAGCGCGTTAATGTTACTGGTCGGTTAAGCCAAATGCGGCAAATTTCAGGTTGGCAGCTATTCGAAACCTAAAGTGCGGCCGCCACGCCGTTCGCGATCGGCTGCAAGCGCACCTGGGCGACTTCCGTCCGCTCGAAGCGGCTGCCGAGCTTGGCGAGCTTTTCCATCACCTGCACGCCCTCGGCTGGGCCGATCGCGGCAACCATCACGCCGCCGGTCGAAAGCTGGTCTACGAAGCCGCGCGGCAGTTCCTCGTAGGCGGCCCACGCGATGATGCGGTCGAAGGGTCCTTCCGCCGCCGCGCCCTGGGCGGCATCGGCCTGCCGCGCCAGCACATTGGAGATGCCCAGCGTCTCGTGGCGTTGCCGGGCGATCTGGATCAGCGTCTTGAACCGGTCGAGCGTCAGGACCCGCGCCGAGAGCCGCGCCATCACCGCCGCGGTGAAGCCCGATCCCGTACCGATCTCCAGCACCCGGCAGCCGGGTTGCAGGTCGAGTGCCGCAAGTGCACGCATCTGCAGGTCTATGCCCTCGATCGCCTCGCCGCATTCGATAGGCACCATGCGGTCGGACCACGCATCGGCCCGCCATTGCGCCGGCACGAAACTGGTGCGCGGCGTCGCCTCGAAAGCGGCGATCAGGCCCCGGTCGGTAAAGCCCGCGGCGCGCATGCGCAGCAGAAAGGCGGCAAACTTCTCGCGTTCCGCCTCGTCCATGCCCGTCATCCCGCCTTGGCCAATGCGTTGGTGATCTGGTCCTTCACGGCGTAAGCCGTCAGGTCCATATGCAGCGGCGTCACGGAAATCTGGTCCGCTCTCAACGCCGCGAGATCTGTCCCGTCACGCACCTCGCCCGGCTCGCGCCCGAAGCGCAGCCAGAAATACGGAAAGCCGCGGCCGTCCTTGCGTTCGTCGAGCCACAGCCCGTGAACCAGCTTGCCCTGGCTGGTGACGACGACGCCCTTCACGTCTTCGGGGCCGCAATTGGGGAAATTCAGGTTCAGGAAGACGTTTTCGGGCAGCGACAGGCCCATCAGCTTCCGCAACACCGCCGGCGCGTGATGCTCCGTCGTCTCCCACCGCACTGTGCGGCCTTCTTCCGTCACCGAATAGCCCTGGCTCAGCGCGATCGAGCGGATGCCGAGCAGCGTCCCCTCCATCGCACCCGCAATGGTGCCGGAATAGGTGACGTCGTCGGCTACGTTGGAACCGGAATTGACACCCGACAGGATCAGGTCCGGCGGCTCCGGCATGAGCTTGCGCACGCCCATGATGACGCAATCGGTGGGCGTGCCGCGCACCGCATAGTGCTTGTCGCGCACCTTGCGCATGCGCAGCGGCTCGGACAGCGACAGCGAATGCGCGAAGCCGGACTGGTCGGTCTCCGGCGCCACCACCCACACCTCGTCGGTGAACTGCCGCGCGATCCGCTCCAGAACCTGGAGACCCTCGGCATGGATGCCGTCGTCATTCGTCAGAAGGATACGCATCAGTGTTTCTCTCGTTGCTGATTCAACGAGGAAGGTCGAACTCCTTCGCGCCCCCCTCTGTCCTCCTGAGCATTTGTCGAAGGGCGGACATCTCCCCCACACGGGGGGAGATCGGCTGTCGCCGACGCTATCGCCAACCGCCCGCGCTTCGGGTAGAGCGCGGGCGGCGATGAAAGCCGATCTCCCCCCTTGTGGGGGAGATGTCCGGCAGGACAGAGGGGGGCAACGTAGGGCGCGAACATTTCAGCCATATCCCGTTGTCAGGCAGCCTCGATCTTCTCGATACCGCCCATATAGGGCCGCAATGCTTCAGGAATGCTGATCGAGCCGTCCTCGTTCTGGTAATTCTCCATCACCGCGATCAG
>JAEWFU010000483.1 GCA_023388675.1 Pseudomonadota bacterium
AACCAGACGAGCGTCCTCCGAGATGAAGACGTGCGGCAGTTGGCGCGTCGCGATCAGAAGCGCTCCTGCGACAAGCAGCGGAAGCGCTGCCCAGCGCAGTGCGCTGCCAGCCATCGTCAGGATCGCCAGCGCGGCGGTCAGCACCAGCACCGCCGAAAGCGGTATCGCGCCGGTGGCATCGAATGCCGACCGTTCCGCGAGCCACATGGCTATCGAATTCATTGCTGATATGCCGAGCCCCATCGCATACAACGCCGGTCCCTCCAGGCCGAAGGGCATCAGCAGGCATGCGAACACCGCTGCAGGCATGACGATTGCGGAGACGAAGGGCATCGCGGCGAGATTGGCGACAAGGCCGAACGGCGAGACCTGCTGAAAATGCCATGCGGTGAAGAGCGCCGTCGCCAGCCCGGCGACGACCGATGTCAGCGACAGGCCGCCCGCGTATTTGATTCCGGTGACGAATGCCTGCGCGACCGGCCCATACCGTCTGGCCCGTCGGTACGGAGCACGCCTCTCGCGATGCGACGACCAGGCCGCATAGGCTGCAACGAGCGCGGCTGTCGCGGCAAAGGACATGTGGAAGCTCGGGCCCATCACCTCGTGCGGCGCGATCAGCAGGATGATGATGCCCGACAGGGCAAGGTTGCGCATGGTGAGCGCCGCACGGTCGAACAGGACGGCCAGCAGCATCACGGCGAGCATGATGAAGCTGCGCTGGGCGGCGATGCCTGCGCCTGAAATGACGAGGTAGGCTGCCGTCGCGCCGAGCGCGCCGAACGCTGCATATTTCTTCGCTGGATGCCGCGAGGAAAAGCCCGGCGCAAGCGCAAAGGCGGTGCGCAGACCAAACATCACCGTTCCGGCCATCAGGGCCATGTGCAGTCCGGAGATCGAGATGACATGATAGAGCCCCACCACGCGCAGCGCTTCGTTCATCTCCTCCGGTATGCCTGCGCGGATGCCCGTGATCAGTGCGGCGGCGATCGCGCCCTCGGCACCGCCGATGCTGGCCTCGATATCTCGCGCCATGCGGGTGCGCCATCCTTCGACCCATGCGGCGGCCGCGTTCACGAGCCCCGGTTGGTGTGCCGCTTCAACCAACTGCGGATTTTTCAGGAAGAAGCCGACCGCCCCGATCCCGTCGAAATAGCTGTTGAATGCGAAATCGTAGCTTTGCGGGCGGACCGGCCCTGAGGGCGGCATCAACCGAACGAACCCTTGCACCGTATCGCCCGGCCGCAGCGTTTCCGGCACTTCGCGGGCGGTCGCGCGAACGCGATCAGGCGCGTAACGCAGCGTCGGCCGTTCGGTTGCGATGACATCGAGCGTCAGGCGGATGCGGCCGGATGCCTGCTGCTCGATGCGGACGACGCGGCCCGTCAGGCGTGTCGAAATTTCGGAACCGAGCATCTGTGTCCCAGCGCGCCAGGTCTCGAATTTCGCCGCGAGAACGCCCGTCAGTGCAATCACGACAGAAAGACACAGCATGCGCAGCCCTGGCCGGTTGATGAGCGTGAGCGACAGGGCGGCGAGCAGGCCGATGGTCAGAAGCAGGCTTGCGACACCGGGCTCGCTCGGCGCCGCGAAATAGAAAAGTGCGCCCAGACCGAGAAATACCGGCACGAATACGAACGCGGTGCCGTGTTCGAGCTCGCTGTCGAAGCTGCGCCGCAGGACAGGCCCGAGCCTGGCGAGCGGAGCGAGACTGCTCGCCGATGCGGGTGGCGAAGGCGCTCGCAGGGTTTGCGGAAGATGGATTTCCGGCGGCGCACTTTCAGGCACGTCAACACGCACGCCGAACTGCAGGCGCTCGTCCTCTCGCGTCGCCGTCTCCCCGTCCATGCGGCGCTCCCCACCCGGTAATCGCTTGCACGCCGAAGCCTCTATGCTACATGAGCGCCATCAAAACACCACAGGCGACGCCGTGGCGCGCCCTCATCCGTCTCCGGGGAAGAAGAAATGCCCGACAAGGTCGTCACCCGTTTTGCCCCCTCGCCCACCGGCTATCTGCACATCGGCGGCGCGCGCACCGCGCTTTTCAACTGGCTGTTCGCCAAGCACACGGGCGGCACGATGCTGCTGCGCATCGAGGATACCGATCGCGAGCGCTCGACCGACGCCGCCACGGCAGCCATCCTCGATGGTCTCTCCTGGCTCGGCCTCGGCTGGGACGGAGAACCCGTCTCCCAGTTCGAACGCGCGCAGCGTCATCGCGAGGTGGCCGAGGAACTCGTTCGCACCGGCAAGGCCTATCGATGCTACGCCACGCAGGCGGAGCTCGAGGAGATGCGCGAGAAGGCCCGCGCCGAGGGGCGTCCGCCGCGTTATGACGGACGCTGGCGCGACCGCGATTCCTCGGAGGCCCCGGCAGGTGTGAAGCCCGCCATCCGCATCAAGGCGCCCACCGACGGCGAGACGCTGGTGCGCGACCGGGTGCAGGGCGATGTTCGCTTTCCCAACAAGGATCTCGACGATTTCATCATCCTGCGGTCCGACGGCAACCCGACATATATGCACGCGGTCGTGGTAGACGATCACGACATGGGCGTGACCCATATCATTCGCGGCGACGATCACCTGACCAACGCGGCGCGCCAGACGATCATCTACAACGCGATGGGCTGGGATGTGCCGGTGATGGCGCATATCCCGCTGATACACGGCCCGGACGGCGCGAAGCTCTCCAAGCGCCACGGTGCGCTCGGTGTCGAGGCCTATCGCGCCATGGGCTATCTGCCGGAAGCGCTGCGCAACTATCTCGCGCGTCTCGGCTGGAGCCATGGCGACGACGAGGTGATGTCCACTGCGCAGATGATCGAGTGGTTCGAGATCGAGGACGTCAACAAGGGGGCCGCCCGCTTCGACTACCAGAAGCTGGAGGCCCTCAACGGGGTCCATATGCGCCAGAGCGACGATGCCGATCTTTTGGAGCAGTTCATCGCAACATTGCCTTATCTGGAACAGCCCGGAGCAATCCCGCTCGAACCGGATGCCGCGCAGCGTGCGAAGCTGCTTGCCGCCCTGCCCGGCTTGAAGGAGCGCGCGAAGACGCTTGTCGAACTGGCTGATAGTGCCCAATATCTGTTCGTCCAGCGCCCCTTGTCGCTGGATGAGAAAGCGGCACAGATTCTCGATGGCGAGGCGCACGCCGTGATCGCCGCGCTGTTGCCGGATTTCGAAGCGCTTGGCGAATGGTCGGCCGAAACGACGGAAGCCGTGGTGCGCGCCTATGCCGAAAAGGCGGGCCTCAAGCTTGGAAAGGTCGCCCAGCCGCTGCGCGCGGCGCTGACCGGCAGGGCTACATCGCCCGGCGTTTTCGACGTACTTGCCGTGCTTGGCCGGGACGAAAGCCTCGGCCGACTGCGCGACCAAAGCGTCTGAACAATTGTGGCGAAGTCGCGTTTTTTGCGTTGCAACAATGTGACCTTGCGATAGCTTGGCACGCTCCCGCAAATCGGATAGCAAGAGCGCGCAATCGGAGCACGGTTGTTATGCTTCATAGCTGATCGGCGTCGAGGGCGGGCCAACGTATATTGAGAGGTGATTGTGATGACCAGTTCGACTGCAAAGCTTGAATTGAACGGCAAAGCCAGCGAATTCAAGATACGAACAGGCTCGGTCGGACCAGAGGTCATCGACATCAGCTCGCTCTACAAGGACACCGGGCTGTTCACCTACGATCCCGGCTTCACGTCGACCGCGAGTTGCGAATCGGAAATCACCTATATCGACGGCGATGCCGGCATGCTGCTGCACCGCGGCTACCCGATTGACCAGCTTGCCGAGCACGGCGATTTCCTCGAAGTGTGCTACCTCCTCCTCTACGGCGAACTGCCCACCAAGGCCCAGAAGGACGATTTCGACTACCGCGTGACGCGCCACACGATGGTGCACGAGCAGATGACGCGCTTCTTCACCGGCTTCCGCCGCGATGCGCATCCGATGGCGGTGATGTGCGGCGTCGTGGGCGCGATGTCGGCCTTCTATCACGACTCCACCGACATCTCCGATCCGCACCAGCGCATGGTCGCCTCGATCCGCATGATCGCGAAGATGCCGACGATCGCGGCGATGGCCTACAAGTACCATATCGGCCAGCCGTTCATCTATCCGAAGAACGAGCTGAACTTCGCGGCCAACTTCCTGCATATGTGCTTCGCGGTGCCCTGCGAGGACTACAAGGTCAATCCCGTGCTCGCGCGCGCGATGGAGCGCATCTTCATCCTGCATGCAGACCACGAGCAGAATGCGTCGACCTCGACGGTGCGGCTTGCCGGTTCTTCCGGCGCCAACCCGTTCGCCTGCATCGCCGCCGGCATTGCGTGCCTGTGGGGACCGGCGCATGGCGGCGCCAACGAAGCCGCGCTCAACATGCTGGCGGAGATCGGTTCCGTTGACCGCATCCCCGAATTCATCGACCGCGCCAAGGACAAGAACGATCCGTTCCGCCTGATGGGCTTCGGCCACCGCGTCTACAAGAACTACGATCCGCGCGCCAAGATCATGCAGAAGACCACGCATGAGGTCCTGGGCGAGCTCGGCATCAAGGACGATCCGCTTCTCGCCGTGGCCATGGAGCTGGAAAAGCTCGCGCTGACGGACGAGTACTTCATCGAAAAGAAGCTCTACCCGAATATCGATTTCTACTCCGGCATCACGCTCAAGGCGCTCGGCTTCCCGACCACCATGTTCACCGTGCTGTTCGCGGTCGCGCGCACGGTCGGCTGGATCGCCCAGTGGAAGGAGATGATCGAGGATCCGCACCAGAAGATCGGCCGCCCGCGCCAGCTTTATACCGGCCATGGCGAGCGCGACTACGTGCCGATTGCCAAGCGCTGACCGGTACTTTCGAGACAAAGAGAAAGGGCGCCGTTGGCGCCCTTTTTCGTTCAGCCTGTCTTTTCGAGAACCGCCAGCAGCGCTTCGGCTGCAAGCTCATCGGCCGGCCTGTCCGTTTTCAAGGCCGCGTGAACGTCGGCGAAACCGGCCATCTGCGCAGCGCGCGCCGGAGTATCCGCCGTAAGCTGCTCGACGTAGCGGGCCAGCCGTCCCGGACGGATCTGACCGTCATAATATTCCGGCACGACCGGCCAATCGGCGATCAGGTTTGGCAGCGACGCCGACCAGGCCGTGATCATCCGGGCCATCACCGATCCGATAACGGGATCGGTGCGATAGCACGACACGAACGGGACGCCGCACAGCGCCAGTTCCAGCGTCACCGTGCCCGATGCGGCGATGGCGGCATCCGCCTCGGCGAAGGCCTGCCACTTCGCCTCGTCCCCGTGAACGATGCGGGCGCGCACCGACCAGCCTGCCGTGCCCGCCTCCACAAGGGGCGCGACATGAGGCACCGTCGGGATCGTCACGTCGAATAGATTGCCGCGTGCGGCCAGGATACGTACTGCCTCGCCGAACGGCTCGAGCAGCCGCTTGACTTCGCTTCGCCGCGAGCCCGGCAATATCAGCAGCTTTTTCGGTTCGTCCGATGTGCGTGCACGCGCCGCCTGAGTCTCGGCCGCGGCGACAATGCCGGGGTGGCGCACCAGCCGATGGCCGACATAGGTGCCGTGGGGGCCATCGAGATCGGCCAAGGCCTTCGGCTCGAACGGCAGGAGGCACAGCACCTCGTCGACATGCGGCCGCATGGCCGGAGCCCGTCCGGGCCGCCACGCCCAGACGCTGGGGCACACATAGTGGACAATCGGGATCGACGGGTCGGCCGCCCTCACCTTCTTCGCGACGCGCAAGGAGAAATCGGGGCTGTCGATGGTCAGCAGGCAATCGGGCGCGGCACGCACCACGGCCTGCGCGGTCTCGTTCAGGCGACGCATGAGGCGCGGCAGGCTGGCGA